>NZ_JBFUFP010000096.1:0-10513 GCF_056403375.1 Rhizobacter sp. P2_H2 | reverse complement strand
CTGCGGCTTGCACGCCGATTTCGAGCCGCACCTGCAGTTGATCCGGATCAAGATGGCGCGGGGCACCCTGGACAGCAGCCGGGGTGCCGCCATGACGGTCGGGCAATGCCGTGCCRCGATGGCGCGCGGTACCCGCCTGGTCACCCGGCTGCCGGGCAATGTGTTGCTGCTGGGAGAGACCGGCATGGGCAACGAGGCGGCTGCCTTGTTGATGAGCCGGCTCACCGGCGTGCCGATCGCCGAATGCACGGGCTTCGGCAATGCGGGTCGGGCGAGGGAGTTCGCGGTGCTGCAGGGCGCACTGGATCTGCATGCCGGCATCTCCAGCCCGGTGGCAGCCCTGACAGCCCTGGGGGGCCTGGAGATCGCCGCGCTCGTCGGGGCGGTGCTCCAGGCGGCGCGACAGCGCCGCGTGATCGTCGTCGGTGGGTTCATCACGACGGCGGCCGTGGCGGTTGCCGCCAGGCTGGCACCGGCACTTCTGGAGTGTTGTGTCTTCTCGCATGGCTCGCCGGCGAACGGGCACGCACGGTGGTTGCAGATCCTGGGCGCCGAGCCCCTGCTCGATGCAGCGCTGTGCACGAGCGAAAGCTGCAACGCCGTGCTCGCCTGGCCCTTGCTGAAAGCGGCTGAACAGCTGCTCGGTGCAGCGGCACAGGCCGACTAGGGGCCTGTCAACACGACGGGATGTCACGCCGCAGTCATGCGGCCGTCACGACACGCGGCTCCAATGAAAACCTTTACATCGAGCCCCGGTCCCCCGAGTGAGCATCATTGCCGTCGCCCAACGAGCGGGCGTGTCCATCGCCACCGTGTCGCGCGCCTTCAACTCGCCCGACCTGGTGACGCCCGCCACGCGCCAGGCCGTCGCAGCCGCTGCCGACGCGCTGGGCTACGTGCCGAACCTGAGCGCCCGAACGCTGCGCACCAGCCGCAGCCGGACGCTCGGCGTGCTGCTGCCGACGCTGCACAACCCGGTCTTCGCCGAGTGCCTGGCCGGCATCGCGATGGCGGCTGCCGAGGCCGGCTTCTCGATCCTTCCCGCGACCACCGACTACGACGAGCAGCGTGAGCAGCACGGCGCGCGGGCCCTGATCGCGCGAGCGGTCGACGGCGTCATCCTGACGGTGGCGAACGCCGCCGGGTCGGCGACGCTCGATCACCTGCGGCGCGCCGGCCTGCCCTACGTGCTGGCCTACAACCGGCATGCCGACCACCCCTGCGTCTCGGTCGACGGCCGCGTCGCGATGCGCGAGCTGGTCGAGCGGCTGGTGCGCGACGGCCACCGCCGCATCGCGATGCTCAGCGGCACGCTCGCGGCCTCCGACCGGGCGCGCCAGCGCTTCGGGGGCTACGAGGAGGCGATGCGCGCGATCGATGCCGGGCCCGAACTGATCGAGGTGCCGTTCGTCGTGTCGGCTGCCGACACCCTCGCCGTGCGCCTGCGCAGGCCGGTGCGCCCGACCGCGATCGTCTGCTCGAACGACCTGCTGGCGGTGCGCTGCCTGCGCGCCGCGGCGCTGGCCGCGCTGTCGGTGCCGGCGGACCTCAGCGTCGTCGGCTTCGACGGCATCGGCATCGGCGCCGACCTAAGCCCGTCGCTCGCGTCGATCGCCCAACCCAATGCTGGCATCGGCCACGAGTGCGTGCGCTGGCTGGTCGGCGCCATCGAACGCGGCGGGTTCCCGAGCGCGGCCGACAGCATGACGCTGGCCCACCAACTGCGCGCCCTCGAGTCGCTCGGCCCGATGCCATCCCTTTCCTGACATCCCCTGAAGTCCACCCAAGGAGTACCCCGATGAAACCCCTTCGCCTCATCCTTCGCGGCGTCGCCGCGGCCGCCCTGCTGGCCAGCGCCGGTGCGTTCGCGCAGACGGCCATCTGCTACAACTGCCCGCCGGAATGGGCCGACTGGGCAAGCGAGCTGCGCGCGCTGAAAGAGAAGACCGGCATCACGGTGCCGCCGGACAACAAGAACTCCGGCCAGACGCTCTCGCAGCTGGTGGCCGAGAAGGCCAACCCGGTGGCCGACGTCGCCTACTACGGCGTGACCTTCGGCATCCAGGCCAAGAAGGAAGGCGTGACCGCCGCGTACAAGCCGGCGGCCTGGGCCGAGATCCCCGACGGCCTGAAGGATCCCGAGGGCCACTGGTTCGCGATCCACTCCGGCACGCTCGGGTTCATGGTCAACGTCGACGCGCTGAAGGGCAAGCCGGTGCCGCGCAGCTGGGCCGACCTGCTCAAGCCCCAGTACAAGGGCCTGGTCGGCTACCTCGATCCGGCCTCGGCCTTTGTCGGCTATGTCGGTGCGGTGGCGGTGAACCAGGCGCGCGGCGGCACGCTCGACAACTTCGCGCCCGGCATCGAGTACTTCAAGGCGCTGCAGAAGAACGAGCCGATCGTGCCGAAGCAGACCTCGTACTCGCGCGTGCTGTCGGGCGAGATCGCGATCCTGCTCGACTACGACTTCAACGCCTACCGCGCGAAGTACAAGGACAAGGCCAACGTCGAGTTCGTGATCCCGGCCGAAGGCTCGGTCGTCGTGCCCTACGTGATGAGCCTCACCGCGCACAACCCGAACGGCGACAACGGCCGCAAGACGCTCGACTTCGTGCTGTCGAACGAAGGCCAGGCGATCTGGGCCAACGCCTACCTGCGCCCGGTGCGCGCCTCGGCGATGTCGAAGGATGCGCAGTCGCGCTTCCTGCCGGCCGCCGACTACGCCCGCGCGAAGCCGGTCGACTACGTGAAGATGGCCGACGTGCAGAAGGCCTTCTCCGAACGCTACCTGCGCGAAGCCCAGTGATCGCTGCGTTCTGCCTGGCGCCGGCGGTCGCGCTGTTCGCGGCCTTCTGGCTGCTGCCGATGGCGCGGCTGGCCGCCCTGCCCGCGGCCGGCGGCTGGGCCGCCTATGCCGCGGTGCTCACCGAGCCGCGCTACCTGCGCAGCCTGCTGCAGACCACCGGACTCTCGCTCGCGGTCACGGCGGCCGCGCTGCTGCTGGCCGCCGGCGTCGGCCTGTACCTCGGGCGCCGGCGCTTCGCCGGACGGCGCCTGCTGCTGTCGGTGCTGACGCTGCCGCTGTCGTTCCCGGGCGTGGTGGTCGCCTTCTTCGTGATCCTGATCGGCGGCCGGCAAGGGCCGGTCGCGTCGATCAGCGAATCGCTGTTCGGCGAGCGCATCACGTTCGCGTACGGTTTCGCGGGATTGTTCCTCGCCTACCTGTACTTCTCGCTGCCGAGGGCGGTCGCCGCGTTCACCGCCGCGGCCGAGACGCTGGAGCCGCAGCTGGAAGAAGCGGCGCGCTCGCTCGGCGCATCGCGCTGGCAGGTGGCCGTGGACGTGTGGCTGCCGGCGCTCGCGCCGACCGCGATGGCCAGCGGCGCGATGATCTTCGCGACCGCGATGGGCGCCTTCGGCACCGCCTTCACGCTGGCCAGCCGCTTCGAGGTGCTGCCCATCACCATCTACAACGAGTTCACCAACTACGCCAACTTCAAGACCGCCGCCAGCCTGTCGCTGGCGCTCGGCCTGATGACCTGGGCCGTGCTGTTCGTGGCGCAGCGCGTGGCGGCCCGGCCGGCGGGAGCGGCGGCATGAGGCAGCTACAGCGAATCGAATCGCCGTGGCTGCTGGGCCTCACCGCCCTCGTCACGGTCTTTACCGTGCTGCCGATGCTGCTGTCGGTCGGCGCCGGGCTGGTCAACAACTTCAGCGCCGGGCTGGCGAGCGGGCTCACGACCCGCTGGCTGCTGGAGGTCTGGGCGCTGTACGGCTCGACCGCGTGGCGCTCGGTGCTGCTCGCCCTCGCCTGCGTGGCCTGCACGCTGGCGGCCGGCGTGCCGTGCGCCTGGGCGCTGGCCGGCAGCCGCTCGCGGGCGGCCCGCGCCTTCGAGGAGCTCATCACGCTGCCCGTCGCGGTGCCGGGGCTGGCCACCGCGCTGGCGCTGATCCTGGCGTATGGCGAGCTGCGCGGCTTTCGCCAGAGCTTCGCCTTCGTGCTGGTCGGGCACGTCATCTTCACGCTGCCCTTCATGGTGCGCACCGTGGCAGCGGCCTTCCGGCGCGATGAGCTGGCCTCGCTCGACGAAGCGGCCCGCTCGCTGGGCGCGGGCTTCGCGCAGCGCTTCCTCGGCGTGCTGCTGCCTGCTGTCGCCCCGTCCATCGTCGCCGGCTGCCTGATGGTGTTCACGCTGTCGATGGGCGAGTTCAACCTCACCTGGATGCTGCACACGCCGCTCACGCGCACGCTGCCGGTGGGCCTGGCCGACAGCTATGCGTCGATGCGCATCGAGATCGGCTCGGCCTACACGCTGCTGTTCTTCCTCGTCATCCTGCCGGTGCTCTGGGGCATGCAGGCGGTGGCCCACCGGATCGAAAGAAAACATGGCTCCGCTGCCTGAACCCTCCGCCCCGACCCGCATCGCGGTGCTCGGCTGTGCCAAGACCTACGGCGGCGCCGCGCCAGCGCTGCAGGCCACCTCGCTGCAGGTGGAGCCGGGCGAGGTGCTGGCACTGCTCGGCCCCTCGGGCTGCGGCAAGACCACGCTGCTGCGCGTGATCGCCGGCCTCGTCGCGCCCGACGCCGGCGGCAGCATCCGCTTCAACGACGAGGACGTGACCCGGCGCCCGATCGAGACCCGCGGCGTCGGCATGGTGTTCCAGCACTATGCGTTGTTCCCGCAGATGAGCGTCGAAGCCAACATCGGCTATGGCCTCGCGATCCGGCGCCTGCCGCGCGAGCAGGTGCGCCGCCGGGTCGGCGAGCTGATCGACCTGGTGCGCCTGAACGGCCTGGAGCAGCGCCGGCCGGCGCAGCTGTCCGGCGGGCAGCGCCAGCGTGTCGCGCTCGCCCGTGCCGTGGCGGTGCAGCCGCGCGTGCTGCTGCTGGACGAGCCGCTGACCGCGCTCGACGCCAAGCTGAAGGAATCGGTGCGCAGCGAGCTCGCCGGCCTGCTGCGCCGGCTGCGCATCACCGCCGTGCACGTGACGCACGACCAGCATGAAGCGATGGCGCTGGCCGACCGGCTGGCCGTGATGCACGCCGGGCGCATCGTGCAGGTGGGCGATGCCGAGTCGCTGTACCGGCGGCCCGCCCACCCCTTCGTCGCCGAGTTCCTCGGGCGCGTCAACCGCCTGCGCCGCAGTGCGCAGGACGTGTCGGACGGCATCGTGCGCCTCGCCGGCCAGGTGCTGCCCTGCCCGCCCGGCTGCGCCGCTGCGGCCGAGCTGCTGCTGCGGCCGGAAGACATCGCCTTGCACCCCGGCGGCGCGGCGCAGGTCGCGCGCCGCGTCTTCCTCGGCGAGCGGGTGCAGCTGCAATTGCACACGCCCGACCAGGGTGAGATCCTCTGCGAGGCCGGCAAGGAATCGCCGTTCGTGGCCGGGGACGCCGTGGGCCTGGACGTGAATCCGGCGCACCTGATGCCCGCCACCTCATCGTGAAATAACCCCACCGTGAAGCCCCCATGATCCGAACGCTCGTCCAACTCAGTGATCCGCACATCAAGCTGCCCGGCACCCAGGCCTACGGCCGCGTCGACACGGCCCGTTTCCTGCGCGAGGCCGTGCAGGCGGTGGGCCGGCTRAAGCAGGCGCCGCAGGCGGTGGTGCTGACCGGCGACCTGACCGACTTCGGCCGGCCCGACGAGTACCAGCACCTGCGTGAGCTGCTGCAGCCGATCGAGTGCCCCATCTACCTGCTGCCCGGCAACCACGATGAACGCGAGGCGCTGCGCGGGGCATTCCCCGGGCACGCCTGGCTGCGCAACGGCACGCCGTTCGTGCAGTACGCGGTCGACCTCGGCGGGCTGCGGCTGGTCACGGTCGACACCGTCGTGCCGGGTGCCTCTCACGGCGAGGTCTGCGCGGCGCGCCTCGAGCAACTGGCGCAGCTGCTGGCGCAGGACACGGTGACGCCCACCCTCATCGCGATGCACCACCCGCCGTTCCGCACGATGATCGGGCACATGGACGAGATCGGGCTGCGCGATCCAGGCGGTGCGCTGGCGGCTGTCGTCGCCCGCCATCCGCAGGTGCGCCGCGTGATCTGCGGGCACCTGCATCGCCTGATCCAGGCGCCGTGGGCGAACACGATCGCGATGACGGCGCCGTCGACGGCGCACCAAGTGTGCCTGGATCTCGCCGAAGACGCACCCTCGGCGTTCGCGATGGAGCCGCCCGGCTTTCTGGTGCACGCGTGGTCCGAGGAGGGGGACGTCGTCAGCCATGCCATGCCGATCGGCCGGTTCGAGGGGCCGTTTCCGTTCCACGCGGATGACGGTCAATTGATCGACTGAGGTTTTCCGGGCGATGACGGTGGTAAAGCGCGGTCAATGTTCCACGGCCATCGTTTGACCCGAATTAACCACCTGCCGCGGCCCGCCTTCCTACACTCGTCGGCATCCGAGCGAAGGGGCGTGTCATGGCGAAGAAGCACACGGGGCAATGTGCCTGCGGCAGTGTCAAGTTCGAGTTCGACATCGATCCCGGCTTCGTTGCCGTGTGCCACTGCCTGGACTGCAAGCGCGCCACCGGGGGCGAGGCCGCCACCTTCTTCGGCGTGCCCGAGAGCGACTTCAGGTTGATCAGCGGCCGACCCAAGGCGTTTCACTACATCGCCGAGTCGGGCAAGGGGCTGGATCGGAACTTCTGCCCTGACTGCGGTGCGCGGGTGTTTTCCACCCACCTGGAGAGCTTCCCCGGAACGGTCTTCGTCACGCTCGGCAGCCTCGACCAGCCGGCAGGGATCGAACCGATGGTCGAGATGTTCACGAAGCGCCGCCTGGCGTGGGCCCTCCCGCTCGAACTGCCGCAGTTCGAGGGCATGCCGCACTGAAATTCAAGGAGATCCCCATGAGCGTCCCGCACGTCCTGTTCATCATGACCAACACGGCCGTGATCGGCCCCCACCACCGCGCCACCGGCTTCTTCTTTTCGGAAGTGGCCCACCCGTTCGAGGTCTTCGACCAGTCCGGCGTCGCGGTGGAGTACGTGTCGCCGCGGGGCGGCCAGCCGCACGAGGATGCCTTCGACGAGAAGGACGCCGCGCATCGCGCCTTTCGCGCAAGCCGCTCGATCCGGCGGATGGCGCGCAGCCGCCGGCTGTCCCAGGTCGACGTGCTGGACTACGACGCCGTCTTCATCCCCGGCGGGCTGGGCCCGATGGCCGACATCGCGACGGATCCCGACGTGAAGCGCGCCGTCGCCCGCGCCTGGAACGCCGGCCTCGTGGTGGCCGCCGTCTGCCACGGCCCGTGCGCGTTCCTCGGGGTGAGGCTGGAAGACGGCACGCCGCTGGTGCGCGGGCGGCGGCTCACGTCGTTCTCGAATGCCGAGGAAGACGGCTATGCCAGCGACGACGTGCCGTTCGCGCTGGAAAGCGCCCTGGTCGAGGAAGGCGCGAAGTACGAGTCGACCGCGGTCTGGCAGCCCCGGGTCGTCGTCGACGGGCGGCTGATGACCGGGCAGAACCCGGCGTCGGCCGGCCCGCTCGCGCAGGCGATCGTGGAGGTTCTCCGCAAGGATCTTCGGTGAACACGACAGGACCGATCACCGTCGTCGCACGCTGGCAGGCGAATGCCGGCGCGGTCGACAGCGTGCTGACACTGGTCGCCGAGTTGCGCCCGCCCACGCTCGCCGAGCCGGGCTGCCTGGGCTACGACGTCTTCCGCGGCATCGACCCGCCCGGCGAGCTGCTGCTGGTCGAGCGCTACCGCGACCAGGCCGCGATCGAGGCGCACCGTGCCTCGGCGCACTACCAGGGCGTGGTGGTGCAGCGCATCCTTCCGCTGCTGTCGAACCGCCGGGTCGAACTGCTGCGATCGATCGAGTGAGATGACCCGACAGAGGCCCTGACCCGACAGAAGAGGGTGGTGTTGAAGATGCACTGAGCAGAGAATGCGTCCCTTCTGGACGCGAGTACTTCTCGGCTCGGGATGCGCAACCTCGGACTGCCCCTCACGCACGTTTCGCGCAGGCAGGCCCTCCAGGCCGTGGCCGGCGCCGCCCTGGCGCTGTCGCTGCCCGGCCGGGCGCGGCCGCCTGGCCTGGCGGGCGACACCGTCACCTTCGTCGTCCCGTTCGCACCGGGCGGCGCCACCGACCAGCTCGCCCGGCTGCTCGCAGCGGACCTGGGCACCCGGCTGGGCCGCCGGTTCGTCGTCGAGAACCTGCCCGGTGCCAGCGCCACCATCGGTGCGCGATCGGTCGCGAGCGCGGCGCCCGACGGCAACACGCTGCTCTACACGACGGCCACGCCGCTGTCGATCAATCCCCACCTCTTCACCGCCCTGCCCTACGACCCCGAGCAGGCCTTCGCGCCGATCGCGCTGACCGTGCGGCAGCCGCTGGTGGTGGTGGTCGGCAGCCTGCAGGGCATCGGCACGCTGCACGAGCTGGTGGCTCACCTGCGCAGGCACGCGACGAGCAGCAGCTACGGGTCGTATGGCCACGGCACCGCCAGCCACATTGCCGCGGCGCTGTTCGTGCGCCAGGTCGGTGCTGCCGGGCTCGCGCACATCCCCTACAGCGGCCCGCTCGCCACCGCCGACCTGGTGGCGRCCCGCACCACCTTCATGGTCGATTCGTGGAGTGCGGTGTCGCAGCTGGTGGCCGCCGGCAAGCTGCGGGTGCTGGCGTCGTGCGACACCGAAGCCCTGCGGTGGTTGCCGGGCGTCTCCAGCGTCGCCAGCCTGCTGGGGCTGGCGTTCGAGGTGTCGACCTGGAACGGCCTGTTCGCACCGGCCGGCACACCGGCCGGGATCCTCGACCGGCTGAACCGCGCGATCGCGGCGACGCTGGCCGGCGACGCGGTGCAGCAGGCGGTCGCCGCGAAGGGCCTGATCCCGTACCCGCCGATGCCGCGCAGCGAGGTCGCGGCCTTCGTCGCTGCCGACCGCCGCCGCTGGAAGCGCCTGATCCACGCGGCCGGCATCGAGCCCCAATGAACCACCCCGCATCCGCCCACCGGGTCTTCTGCTTCGGGCCGTTCCGCCTGCTGGCGCAGCAACAGCTGCTGCTCGAAGGCGAGACGCCGGTGCGCGTGGGCAGCCGGGCCCTCGAGGTGCTGCGCACGCTCGTCGAATCGCCCGGCACCCTCGTCAGCAAGCGCGACCTGATGGCGCGCGCCTGGCCCGGCATGGTGGTCGAGCCGAGCAACCTGAAGGTCACGATCGCGGGGCTGCGCCGTGCGCTCGGCGATGGCCGGCCCGGTCACCGCTACATCGCCAACGTCACCGGGCTGGGCTATCGCTTCGTCGCGCCGGTGCGCCGCATGGACACCGACGAGCGCGACGGCAGCGCCCATCCGGCGCGCAGCAGCGGCCTGCCGCAGTCCGCCACGCGCCTGGTCGGCCGCGCCGAGGTCGTCTCGGCACTGGCGCGCACGCTGCCCGAGCGGCGCATGGTGACGATCACCGGTGCCGGCGGCATCGGCAAGACCAGCGTTGCGCTGGCGGTTGCCGCGGCACTCGCCGAAGGCCATCCGGACGGCGCGCACTTCGTCGACCTGGGCCCGCTGGCCGATCCGCGCTTCCTGCCGATGGCGGTGGCCAACGCGCTCGGGTTCGCGATCCATGGCGACGATGCGGCCGACGCGCTGGTCTCGGCGCTTCGCCCGCGCCGGCTGGTGCTGGTGCTCGACGGCTGCGAGCACCTGCTCGACGCGGCGGCAGCGCTGGTCGATCGCATCGTGGCCGGCGCGCCCGGCGTGCTGGTGCTGGCGACGACGCGCGAGCCCTTGCGCATCCGCGGCGAGACGGTGCACCGCCTGGCCCCGTTGCCGGCGCCGCCGCCGCATGCGCAGCTCACCGCCGACGAGGCGCTGGCCTTCCCTGCCGTCGAGTTGTTCGTTCAGCTCGCCGCGGCCTGCCTCGACGGGTTCAGCCTGTCCGATGCGGATGCACCCGTCGTCGCCCGCATCTGCGAGCGGCTCGACGGCATCGCGCTGGCGATCGAGTTGACCGCGACCCGGGTCGAGGCCTTCACGCTGCGCGAGCTGTCGCTGCTGCTGGAAGACCGGCTGCGCCTGCTCGGGCTCGAACAACGTGGCGTGGCGCCGCGGCACCGCAGCCTGGCGGCGGCGCTCGCCTGGAGTCACGACCTGCTGGCGCCCAACGACCGCATGGCGCTGCGCCGCGTGGCGGTCTTCGCCGGTTCGTTCACGCTGGCCTCGGCCACCGCACTGGCCGGCGACGACTGCGACATGGTGGCGGCCGTCGAGAGCCTGACGGCCAAGTCGCTGGTCTGCGCCGACGTGCGCGGCGCCGAGGTCCACTACCGGCTGCTCGACACCACGCGCGCCTTCGCCACGCAGAAGCTGCACGACAGCGGGGAGGCGAGCGACCTGCACCGGCGCCATGCGGAGCACCTGGTCGACGTGCTGGCGCGCGTCGAACGCGAGGCGCGCCACCAGCACAGCGCCGACTGGGTGGCCGCGCACGGCCACCGCGTCGACGACGTGCGCGGCGCGCTCGCCTGGGCGTTCTCGCCCGCGGGCGACCCGCGGCTGGGC
>NZ_JBFUFP010000095.1:0-10528 GCF_056403375.1 Rhizobacter sp. P2_H2 | reverse complement strand
GCTCTACATCGAGGACGAACCGGTCAACCAGCTGCTCGTGGCGCAGTTGCTGACGCGCTGCGAGGGCATTCAACTGCTGCAGGCGGTGAACGGCCGCGACGGGCTGGCGCTGGCGCGCAGCCGGCAGCCCGACCTGATCCTGCTGGACATGCAGTTGCCGGACCTGTCCGGCTTGGAGTTGCTGTCCGCCCTGCGCGACGATCCGGCCACGGCGGCATTGCGGGTGGTGGCGGTGTCGGCCAACACGACGCCGGCGGACGTGGCCACGGCACTGGAGCTGGGCGCGCTCGACTACTGGACCAAGCCACTGGCGCTGGACGCGTTTCGTGCCGGCCTGGCCAGCCTGCTGCCGGAGCGCGCCGGGTCGAGCGGCGACGCGCGGCAGAGTGCCCGCGCTTCATAGGGCGCCGCAGGGCGCGCATGCGGGTCAGCCGAGCAACGAGGATCTCTGCGGCGCCCGCACTTCGTAGGGCAGCGGTCGGGTGTGCAGCGAGTGGACGTGCAGTGCCAGCAACTCCTCCTTGATGAGCGCCGGGAACCCGCGGCGGTCCTCGCGCAGGCTGAATTCCTTCTCCTCGAAGTAGAGGTCGAGCGCCGGCGTGGTCGGCCAGAGCCTGCACAAGGCGTTGGCGATGCGCGGGAAGTCGTCGGGCAGGTGCACGGGCCGCACGCCGTGGGGCAACGCATCCAGCCAGTGCACGGTGGCGCTGGTCAGCTGCTGGTCCTCGATGGACGGGCTGCGGCGCGCCCAGGCGTGGCTTGAGCTGTCGGCGTCAGTGCGCGCCCGTTGCGGTTCGTCGTCGTTGTTCATCAGGCCCCCCTTGTCGCGTGCAGTCACGCGCGAGCCGAGTCAACCGTAGCCGATCGGTGGGGGCGCGTCGGTGTCCTTGCGCACAGAGCCGCGCTCGGGGGTTCAGCGCCTGCGTCGGCGCGTGGTCGTTGCGCTGGGCAACTCCAGCGGCTTCACCCGTTCCAGATGACTCGCGATCATCCCCGCCACCGTGCGAGCCACCGCCGTCGCATCGAGCGGCTCATCGAACAGCATCTCCACCGTCGCATACACCAGCTCCACCACGATCCGGCTCACGAGCTGCAGCTGCGCCGCATCCGCCCCCGGCAACGCACTCGCCAGCATCTGCGCCTGCTCGCGCGTCACCGCGCCGTGTGACGCGAGCCGCACCTCCTGCAGCGCCGGCACGGCGCGCAGCGCCCGCATGATCCACACGCCGCCCTGCGTCTTCGCGGTGGCATCGTAGGTCGCGAGGATCAGCCCCTCGATCGCCCGCTCCACATCCTCCGCCGTCCCACCCAGCACCTCCGGCGAAATCCAGTCCCCGATGCGCTCGTTCTGCGCCTGCATCAGCCGCTGCCCCAGCTCGCTCAGCAGCGCGTACTTGTTCGGGAAGTAGCGGTACAGCGCCGGCGGCGTCAGCCCGGCGCGCTCGCACACCAGGTTGGTCGACAGCCGCTCGATCCCCACATCTGCCAGCGTCTGCGCCGTCACCTCCAGGATGCGCTCGTAGGTGTCGGTCGCGCGCTGCTGCGCCGGCTGCTTCTTGGTCGCAAGCGCGGGCTGGTTCTTCCGGGGTGTCGGCATCGTGGTAGGGCAGGTGGCTCAGGGATTGTCCGGTGATCGGCGGTCAAACAGGGTGGTGACAAAACGATAGTCATGACTATAAACTAGCGATGACTACTGACTAAGGGCGGCGACATGAAGTGGATGTCTTGCGTTGAGTGGGTCTCGGGCGTGATGTTGAGTTCGCTGGTGCTGTCTGCCATGGCCGCCGGCCCCGACGACGCGAAGGGCCTGTGGCTGACCGCTGAAAAAGATGCCGTGATCGAGTTCAAGCCCTGTGCCGATCGCCCGTCCGCGCTGTGCGGCCGCATCGTCTGGGACAAGGACGCCGGCACGCCCGCCGACACCTGCGGCGTGCTGATCGCCCAGCTCGAGCGCTACGACAACGACGCCTGGCGCGACGGCTGGGTCTACGACCCGCGCGACAAGAAGAAATACAAGGGCGCCCTGCGCGTCAAGTCGGGCGACCTCCACATCCGCGCCTTCGTCGGCGTCGAGGTGCTCGGCCAGACCGAGCAGCTCAAGCGCGTGGCGGCACTGCCCGACACGCCGGTCTGCAAACCCTGATCCGTTCCCCCTGATTCACCCACCCCTGGAGACGCCCATGCAACCGACCTTGTTCAGCCGGCCGCCGGTGCCCATCGGCCTGATGCTGCTCGCGATCACCGTGCCGGCCTTCTCGGCCGAACCCGAGACGGCCCGCTACGCCGTCGACACCGAGGTGCGCGTCACCTCAGACCAGCGCACGCGCGGTGTCTCGGATTCGCTCAACAAACCGGGCATCAAGCTCAGCGTGCAGGCCGCGCACGAGAGCGGGCTGATCGGGCTGGTCGAGTTCTCGTCGGTCAGCAAGAAGCAGTTCCTCGACGGCGACGGGTTCGGCATCACGCTCGGCGCGGGCTATCGCTTCGGCGATCCGGAAGGCTGGCACTTCGGCATCGGCCTCGCCGCCGAGCTGTTCCCGGGCGCCAAATTCGATGCGCCGCACGGTTTCGATTTCGTCAACTTCGTGCCGACGGATTTCCGCAGCACCAACTACAACTCGCAGTTCGCGGTGCTCGAGGCCGGTTGGGGCGCGATCGAGGGCCGCGTGCTGAACGTGATCTCCAAGACCTACCGCGGCGCCGACACCGGCGGCGTGTGCGGCACGATGCTGTCGCTGATGCCCGACCCGACCGCCGGCCTCGAGTGCTACGCCCGCGGCGACAACAACTCGCGCGGCAGCTGGCTCTACGACCTCGACTACAAGCACCACCTCGACCCGGCCACCACGCTGAACCTGCACGCCGGCTACCAGAAGATCGAGAACTTCAAGGAAGCGAACTTCTCCGACTACCGCGTCGGCATCACGCACAAGCGCTGGGGCTTCGAGTGGAGCGCCGACTGGGTCACCACGCACACCCGCGTGCGCGAGCTCTACCTCGCGCAGGACGGCGACGAGCTGAAGGCCACCGACAACAACAAGTTCTTCGTCACTGTTTCCCGCAAGTTCTGAGATGTCCATTGACGAACGGCTGGTGCTCGCGGTCGACCTCGGCACCTCCGGCTGCAAGTGCGCGCTGGTGGCGATCGACGGCACCGTGCAGGCCTGGGCCTTCCGCGCCGTGCCGCTGCATGTGCACGGCGCCGCGGCCGAGCAGGATCCACACGACTGGTGGGCTGCCTTCATCGGCGCGGCCGGCGAGCTGCTGGCCGATGAACGCCTGCGCCGCCGCGTCGTCGCGGTGTGCTGCTCGGCACAGACCGAGGGCACCGTCTGCGTCGACAGCGCCGGCCAGCCGATCGGCCGCGCGATGACCTGGCTCGATGCACGCGGTGCCGACGCGATCACGCGCCGCGCCCGCGGCCGCGCGCTGAACATCGAAGGCTACGGCCCGCTGAAGCTGTGGCGCTGGCTGCGGCTCACCGGCGGCGCGCCGTCGCTGTCGGGCCGCGATTCGGCCGGCCACATCGCGTGGCTGCACGACCACGAGCCCGAGCGCTGCGCCCGCACGCACAAGTTCCTGAACGTGCCCGACTACCTGAACCTGCGCCTGACCGGCCGCTTCTGCGCGACGCAGGATTCGGCGCTGACAAGCTGGGTCACCGACAACCGCGATTCGCGCCACGTGCGCTACGACGCCGGCCTGATCCGCCTGCTGGGCGTCGATGCCGACAAGCTGCCCGAGATCGTGCGCTCGACCGAGGTGCTGGGCCCGCTGCTGCCGGGCGTCGCGCTGACGCTCGGGCTCGACCCGAAGACGGTCGTCGTCGGCGGCGCGATCGACACCTCGGCCGTCGCGGTCGGTGCCGCCGTCGGCGACTACGAGACCCACCTCTACCTCGGCACCTCGTCGTGGCTGGGCGCACACGTGCCGGCGATGAAGACCGACGTGCGCCACAAGATCGCCGCGGTGCCCTGCGCGGTCGACGGGCGCTACCTCGCGATGGCGCTGCAGTCGACCGCGGGCGCCAACCTGTCGTTCCTGCGCGACCGCATCCTGTACCACCCGGACGAACTCGCCGGCGACGAGGAGCACCCCGCCGCCTACGAGCTGCTGAACCGCATCGCCGCGCGCGTGCCGCCGGGCGCGCGCGGGCTGATCTACACGCCGTGGCTGCACGGCGAGCGCACGCCGGTCGACGACCCGCGGCTGCGCGCCGGGTTGCTGAACCTGTCGCTGGAGCATTCGCGCGAGGACATCTTCCGCGCCTTCCTCGAAGGCGTGGCGCTGAACACGCGCTGGATGCTGGAGCCGTTCGCGCGCCTGCTGGGCCGTGACGTCGGCACGGTCACCGCGGTCGGCGGCGGTGCACAGTCGGACGTGTGGTGCCAGATCCTGGCCGACGTCACCGGCCAGCCGATCCGCCAGCTCGAGAACGCGATCCAGGCGAACGCGATCGGCGCCGCGAGCATCGCGTGGGTCGGCATCGGCGCGCTGCAGTTCGCCGACCTGGCCGCGCTGCGCCGCACGCGTCGCACCTACGAGCCGGCGAGTGCGCTGCGCCGCTTGTACGGCGACAAGTTCGAGGCCTTCAAGGAGGTGCACAAGCGCCTCGCGCCGCTCTACCACCGCCTGAACGCGCCGCAGGAGGCTGCCGCATGAATGACTCTGCGACCGCTCGCCAGACCGTCGTCGACCTGTGCGTCGAGCTGTCGCTGCGCGGCTTCCTGGCCGGCACCGGCGGCAACATTGCGCTGCGTGTCGATGCCGAACGCATCGCGGTGACACCCTCGGCCACCGACTACCTGACGATGGCGGCCGCCGACGTCTGCGTGCTGCGCCTGGCCGACCTCGCGCCGCTCGAGGGAACGAAGCCGCCCTCCGTCGAGACCGGGCTGCATGCGCGCGTGCTGCGGGCGCGGCCCGACGTGCAGTGCAGCATCCACACGCACCAGCCGATCGCCAGCGCCTGCGCCTTGCTCGGGCAGGCGCTCGACGTACCGGACGGGCCCTGGCGGCAATCGCTGGGCCGCTCGGTGCCGGTCGTCGGCTATGCCCCGTCGGGCACCGCGTGGCTCGCCGCGCTGCTGGCGCGCAGGCTGCGCGCCGACACCCACGCCTACCTGATGCTGAACCACGGCGTGCTGTGCTGCGGCCCGAGCACCGAGGCCGCCGTGCAGGCCGTCGAAGACCTGGAGACGCTGGCCTGCATGCACCTGCGGCAGCGCATCGCTGCGCGCGCGCAGGCCGAGCCGTCGCAGCGCGAGGTCTTCGCGCGGCTCGATGCCGAGCTGGCCGATGCCATCCACCTTGCGACCCGAACTGCGACACGACACCGACCTGCACCATGAGCAACCTCGCCCCCATCCATTCGGCCGCTACGGCCGCTCCCACCAGCGCCATCTCGGCCTGGCCCGATGTCGATTCGCTGTACCGCCGCTTCGCCGAGCTCGTGAAGCAGCCGATGCGCCCGATCCGCCGCGATGCGATGGCCGGCGTGATGCGCCATTTCGACGAGCGCTGCGCCGGTTCGCGCCAGCTTGCCGAGCGGGCGCAGGCGGTGATCCCCGGTGGCGTGCAGCACAACCTGGCGTTCAACCACCCGTTCCCGATCGCCGCCGCCAAGGCCCAGGGCGCCCACCTGACCGATGTCGACGGCAACCGCTACATCGACTTCCTGCAGGCCGGCGGCCCGACGCTGCTCGGCTCCAACCACCCGGTGGTGCGCGAGGCCGTCAACCGCGTGCTCGACGACTGCGGGCCGGTGACCGGGCTGCTGCATGAGTACGAGGTGAAGCTCGCCGAGCTGGTGTGCCGGGCGATGCCGGGCGTCGAGATGMTGCGGCTGCTCGGCTCCGGCACCGAGGCGGTGATGKGCGCGGTGCGCCTCGCTCGCGCCTACACGCGCMGCAAGTGGGTCATCAAGATTGGCGGCGCGTACCACGGCTGGAGCGACCAGCTGGTCTACGGCATGCGGCTGCCCGGCACCGGGCGCATGGAGGCCGTCGGCATCCCGCGCGGCGCGACGGCGCACACGCAGGAGTGCCACCCGAACGACCTCGATGCGCTGCGCCGCAAGCTGCAGATCAACCGCCTGCGCGGCGGCACCGCGGCCGTGCTGCTGGAGCCGCTCGGCCCCGAGAGCGGCACCCGCCCGGTGCACCCCGACTACAACCGCCAGGTGCGCGCGCTGTGCGACGAGTTCGGCGCGCTGATGATCTTCGACGAGGTGGTCACCGGGTTCCGCATCGGCATGGGCGGCGCGCAGGCGTATTTCGGCGTCAAGCCCGACCTGACGGTGCTCGGCAAGTGCCTGGCCGGCGGCTACCCGATGGCCGGCGCGATCGGCGGCCGGCGCGACGTGATGATGCTGCTGGTCGGCGGCATCGGCACCACCGCGCGGCGTGCGTTCGTCGGCGGCACGCTGTCGGCGAACCCGCTGTCGTGCGTGGCCGGCTTCCATGCGCTGCAGGAGGCTGAGCGGGTCGATGCGGCCGGCGTCGCGGGCCGCGCCGGCGACCGGCTGCGGCGCGGGCTGGAGACGATCATCGCGGCGCGCGGCCTGCCGTACGTGGTCTACAACCTGGGCTCGATCGTGCACCTGCAGACCTCGGGCGTGCTGCTGATGGACACCAGCAGCCTCTACAAGCTGTACCGCGCGAAGGACGAGGCCAAGGCCCGCAAGCACATGATGGAAGAGATGGGCGCGGCCTACACCGCGCACGGGCTGATCACGCTGGCCGGCAGCCGCCTCTACACGAGCCTGGCCGACACCGACGAGGTGATCGACGACGCCTTGAACCGGTTCGACGACGTGTTCAAGCTGGTATGAGCACCGACGAGATCCTGCGCACCCAATGGCTGCAGCTGCGCGAACGGCTGCAGCGCAAGCACCTGCTGGGCGGAAGCAACGCAAGCTTGTCGCTGCGCGTGCCGGGCGCGGCGGCGATGTGGTTCGGCAGCGCGCTGGAGGCCGCACCGCAGCGACTGCCGCTGCATGAAGAAGACAAGCAAGGAGGGGAAGAGGGCGCCCATGCCGCGGTCTACCGCGCACGCCCTGACGTGGGGGCCATCGGATGGGGTGGCGGGTCGTTCGGCATCGCGCTCGCCGACTTCGGCGGCACGATGCCGCAGCTGTTCGACGAACAGGCCCGCCACCTCGGCCCGATGGCCCCGGCCACGCCGCCCAGCGTGCTGGCAAGCTCGCTGCAGCAGCACCGCGGCAACGTGCTGATGGTGCAGCGCCGCCCGCTGTGCCTGGGCAGCACCGCGACGCGCCTGGCGCTGAACGCCGAGCTGTTCGAGAAATGCGCGAAGGCGCATGTGCTCGCGGTGGCCACCGGCGGCCGCGTGCGCGCGCTGCCATGGTGGGTGCGGTGGATTGCCAACGGCCGCCTGCGAAAGGATGCATCGCGGGCCGAAGCGCGCTTCGCGCAAGGCCTGCTGCCCGAAGAGAGCAAGGGATACTGAAACACCCCACGAGGAGACCCCGCATGCCCGCGAACGACGCATCGCCGATGCCCCCCTTTCAGGTCGCCGCGGCGCTGGCCGTCGGCACCATCGCCGTGCTGATGATCGGCGTGCAGCCGATCCTGCTCGGCGAGCTGGTCGATGCGAAGCAGGTGAGCCTGGAGGGCGTCGGCATCGTCGCGATGGCCGAGATCATCATGCTGGGCCTCGGTGTCGCGCTCGGCGATGCGCTGTTGCCGGGCGCGCAGCTGCGGCGCATCACGCTGGTCGCCGCGCTGCTGGCCGCGTGCCTCGACCTGCTGACGATGCGCGCCTCGGGCGA
Organism: Rhizobacter sp. P2_H2; assembly: GCF_056403375.1. Taxonomy (NCBI): domain Bacteria; kingdom Pseudomonadati; phylum Pseudomonadota; class Betaproteobacteria; order Burkholderiales; family Sphaerotilaceae; genus Rhizobacter; species Rhizobacter sp. P2_H2. Next base: position 2,736 of record NZ_JBFUFP010000095.1, on the reverse strand, counting down.
CGCCGCGATGACGGCCGTGCGTGCCGCCGCGGGCCTGGCGGAAGGCGTGCTGGTCTGGGGCACCACCGGCGTCATCGTGCGCAGCGCCAACCCGGCGCGCGTCGGCGGCATCTTCTTCGTCGTGCAGACGATCGCGCAGGCGGCGCTCGGCGCGCTGCTGGCGCATGCAGTGATCCCGCACGCCGGGTGGCAGGGCGGGTTCGCGGCGCTGGCCGTGCTGTCGCTGCTGCCGTGCGTGCTGGCCTTCCGCCAGCCGGCGCGGCTCGCGCCGCTGGTGGCGACTGCGGTCTCGGGCTTCCGCTGGTCGGTCGCCACGCTGCTGCCGCTGGCGGTGGCGTTTCTCCAATTGGCCACGCTGGGCTCGTTCTGGGCCTACCTCGAGCCGCTGGGCAAGGCGGCAGGCTTCGATGCGCGCGCCGCGCAGACGCTGATCGCCGGCGTGCTGGTGATGCAGGTCATCGGCGGCAGCCTCGCCACCTTCGCGGTCGGGAGGTTGCCGGCGCGGCCGACGCTGGTCGCCTGCTCGGGGGTGCTGGCCGCGGTGATGTTGGCGCTGCATGCGCTGCCGGTCGGGCGCTCGCTGGATTTCGCGCTCGGCTGCGCGGTGTTCGGCTTCGTGTGGATGTTCATGCTGCCGTTCCACATCGGCCTGGCCTTCGGCGCCGACGCCAGCGGCCGGCTGGCCGGGCTGGTGCCGGCCGCCCAGCTGCTGGGCAGCGCCTTCGGGCCGCTGATGGCATCGTTCATCGTCGAGGGCGACGAGGCCGGTGCCGTGCCCTGGCTCAGCGCAGCTTTCGCGGCGGCGGCTGCGGCGCTGTTGCTGGCACTTGTCGTGATCAGGGCAGCGGCACGACCGCGCCCTGCAGGTAGCGGTTCGCCTTGACGAGCCACCAGCGGTCATCGGTCAGCGGCTGGTTGCCGAGGCCGATGTTGTCGGTGGAGTCGCCGACGCCGGCGCCGAACATCAGCGACACCACGCCCGCCGCCTTGGCCTCGGGCAGGTGGCTGCCCCAGGTGATCTGCGCGCCGTTGGAGCTCACCTTCGGATCGCCGGCCGCGTTGGTCTTGTAGTAGCTCGCGGCGAACACGCTGGGCGTCGCGGTGAAGGTGTCGCCGAAGAAGTACGTCGGCGCGGTGTCCTCGTAGTGCTTGCTGGTCGCGTTGGTCAGCGTCGCGAACGGCGCGCCGGTGGCCGGGTTGGTGCCGACCGAGCCGTTCACGTGGCCGGCCGGCAGCTGCCACAGCACCACCGGCTTCTTCAGCGCGGCGTTCAGCGTCTGCACGTAGTACAGGTAGTTGTTCCAGTGGTCGGCGTTGAACTGCCACTTCGCGTTGCCGGCGGCGCCGCCGTCGTAGCCGTACTTGTCGAACGAGATGAAGCTCGCGCCGTAGCTCGTGATGCCGGCCGCGTTGTAGTAGTTCGCGACGCGTTGTGCGCTGGCGGCGATGTACGGCCGGCCGGCCGCCCAGCCCTTCTCGGCGGTGTCGGTGATGTGCATCAGCCCGTTGGTCGAGGCGCCGCTCTGCGCATCGCTCCAGATGTTGATCTGCCAGCCGTACCACGCGTTGCGGCTGCGCTTCTGCACGATGTAGTTGACCGCCTTGACGAGCCCCTCGAGCGTGTTCGGGAACTGCGGGTCGGCCGAGGTCAGCACGCCCGCGGCGTACGCCTGGTCCACGCGCGCCATGATCTGCGACGGCTGCAGGCCGGAGTTCTGCATCATGTAGCCGATGAAGTCCGGCTCGATCACGTAGCCCACCGGGTCGTCGCCGGCCTCGGTGTTGGCGATGTCGATGGTCTTGACCCAGTCCTTGAAATACGCGCCCATGTAGGTCGCGTCCTGGATGTGGGCGAGGTCGGTCGGGTAGCTCTCGCCGCCGTCGGCGATGTTGTAGAACACGAAGACCGGGATCATGCCGAGCTTCTTCGACTCGCGGATGAAGTTGGTGGCGCGGAAGCACGGCACCGTCGTCCAAGTGCACCAGCTGGTGTTGCCCGGCACCGAGGCGCCGCCGTTCAGGTAGATGTAGCGCAGGTCGGCGCGGGTGTTCAGGTCGCCGCTGCCGAAGTTCTGCCAGTTGGCCAGCGCGGTGCCGCCGTCGTCGGAGACCGAGCCGATCGACACGTGCGCCGGCAGGCCGGGCAGGCTGCCGTCGGGCTTCTTCACGCGCACGCCGACCCAGCGGCCGTTGCCGTTGGCGTCGAGGATGCGGATGCCGGCGCGGCCGGCGCCGAGCGCGTTGACGGTGAGCTTGCTGCCGCTGACCGACACCGTCGCGACCTTCGGGTTGTTGGAGGCGACCGTGAAGCTCGGGTAGGCGACGCCGGAGACGCTGAGGTCGAGCGTGACTGAGCCGGGAGCGAGCGTGCTTTGCAGCGACTGGCCGCCGACATCCCACTGCTTGATGCCGATCAGCGAGGCGTTGCCGACGGTGGTGGCCGACGCATCGCTGAGCGTGGCGCCGGCGGCGTTGATCAGCTTCAGCTGGTAGGTGTAGAGGCCGAGCTTCTTGCCGGTGATCTGGATCGTGGCCGTCTGGGCCGCGTTGCCCACGTCGGCCAGCGTGCCGGACTGGACCTTGACGCCGTCTTCATACAGCTCCCACGAGGTGCCGCTGGTGCCCCACCACTTGTTCCAGACGATCGCGAAGCTGCCGGCGTGGTCGTAGTTCTGGATCTGCAGCGTGGGCTTGGCGGGCGCGCCGACGGGGGCCGGGGCGGGCGCGGGCGCGGGT
>NZ_JBFUFP010000094.1:0-10567 GCF_056403375.1 Rhizobacter sp. P2_H2 | reverse complement strand
GGCTGAGCCTGTCGAAGCCCTGCCCGCGATTCACACCTGCGCCGTCGACATCACCGACCCCGCCGGCGTCGAGCGGGCCTTCGCGTCCGTCGGCCCGGTCGACCTCCTGATCAACAACGCCGGCCAGGTCGAAAGCCAGCCCTTCGCCCGCACCACGCTCGACCAATGGAACCGCCTGCTGCAGGTCAACCTGACCGGCACCTTCCTGTGCACCCGGCAGGTGTTGCCCGGCATGACCGAGCGCGGCTTCGGCCGCATCGTCAACATCGCGAGCACCGCGGCGCTGAAGGGCTACGCCTACGTCGCCGCCTATTGCGCCGCGAAGCACGGCGTGCTGGGCCTGACGCGGGCGCTCGCGCTCGAGGTCGCGCGCAAGGGCGTCACCGTCAACGCGGTCTGCCCCGGCTACACCGACACCGACATCGTCGCCCGCGCGGTCGGGCAGATCGCGAGCAAGACGCAGCGCAGCGCCGACGCGGCACGCGACGCCTTGGCGGCAGCCAACCCGCAGGGCCGGCTGGTGCAGCCCGACGAGGTTGCGCAGGCGGTGCTGTGGCTGTGCCGGCGCGAATCGTCCAGCATCACCGGCCAGGCGATCGCCGTGGCCGGCGGGGAGGTGATGTGATTTCCGACATCAGCGACCTCGAATCGCGGGTCATCGACGACCACCATCAAGCCCTGAAGCTCTGGCTGCGCCTGCTGTCGTGCAGCAACCGCATCGAGTCGGTGATCCGCAACCGGCTGCGCAGCGAGTTCGCGACCACGCTGCCGCGCTTCGACCTGCTGGCGCAGCTCGAGCGCGAACCCGCCGGCCTGGCGATGGGCGAGCTGTCGCAGCGGCTGATGGTGACCGGCGGCAACGTGACCGGCATCACCGACCAGCTCGAAGCCGAAGGCCTGGTGCGCCGCGTGCCGCGCCCGGACGACCGGCGCTCGTTCGCGGTGCAGCTGACGCCGGCCGGCCGCCGCCAGTTCCGGCGCATGGCGGCCACGCACGAGCAGTGGGTCGTCGAGCTGTTCGCCGGCTGGTCGGCCGACGAGAAGACCCAGGTGCAGGACTTGCTCTCGGTGCTGAAGCGGCACCTGGCCGGCATCGACAGCGCGTCGCCTGCGAAGCCGGTGAAGAAGACCAAGCCGAAGGAGAAGACATGACACGTGCTATGGACTCCCACCTCGCGTCCGGCAACCGGCAAAGTGCTGCCGCGATCTCGCCTCGGCATGTCGGCTGGGCGCTGCACGGCCGCGTCGGCGTGATCACGCTGAACCGGCCCGAGCGCAAGAACCCGCTGACCTTCGAGTCGTACGCCGAGCTGCGCGACCTGTTCCGCACGCTTGCGCAGGTCGACGAGGTGCGCGCGATCGTCGTGCAGGGCGCCGGCGGCAACTTCTGCTCCGGCGGCGACGTGCACGAGATCATCGGCCCGCTGACGAAGATGGCGATGCCCGACCTGCTGGCCTTCACGCGCATGACCGGTGATTTCGTGAAGGCGATGCGCGCCTGCCCGCAGCCCGTCGTCTCGGCGATCGACGGCGTGTGCGCCGGCGCCGGCGCGATCATCGCGATGGCATCGGACCTGCGCGTCGGCACCGCGCGCAGCAAGACCGCCTTCCTGTTCTCGCGCGTCGGGCTGGCCGGTTGCGACATGGGCGCCTGCGCGCTGCTGCCGCGCATCGTCGGGCAGGGGCGCGCATCGGAGCTGCTGTACACGGGCCGCTCGCTGGGCGGCGACGAGGCGCTGCAATGGGGCTTCTTCAATCGCCTGAGCGAGCCCGATGCGCTGCAGGCCGATGCACTGGCCTGGGCCGGCGAGATCGCGGCCGGCCCCGGCTTCGCGCATGCGATGACGAAGCGCATGCTGCACCAGGAGTGGGCGATGGGCGTCGACGAGGCGATCGAATCCGAGGCGCAGGCCCAGGCGATCTGCATGATGACGCAGGATTTCCAACGCGCGTACGAGGCGTTCGCGGCGAAGTCGAAGCCGGTGTTCGAGGGCGACTGATGAGCACCCACCTCGACTGGCCGTTCTTCGAGGCGCGCCATGCGGCGCTGGAGCAGGCGCTCTCGCGCTGGTGCGGCGAGCACCTGGCCCACGTGCCGCACGACGATGTCGACACCACCTGCCGACGCCTCGTGAAGCAGCTCGGCGCGGCCGGCTGGCTGCGCCACGCGATCGCCGAGAGGCCGGGCGACGCGATCGACACCCGCGCGATCTGCCTGCTGCGCGAGACGCTGGCGCGCCACCACGGCCTGGCCGATTTCGCGTTCGCGATGCAGGGCCTCGGCTCGGGCGCGATCTCGCTGGACGGCACGCCGGCGCAGCGCGAGCGCTACCTGCCGCGGGTCGCGCGCGGCGAGGCGATCGCGGCGTTCGCGCTGTCCGAGCCCGAGGCCGGCTCCGACGTGGCGGCGCTTGCCTGCGCGGCGCGCGACGACGGCGATGCGTATGTACTCGACGGCGAGAAGACCTGGATCTCTAACGGCGGCATCGCCGACTTCTACGTGCTGTTCGTGCGCACCGGCGAGGCACCCGGCTCGCGCGGCATCACCGCGCTGATCGTCGATACCGACACGCCGGGGCTGCAGATCGCCGAGCGCATCGAGCTGATCGCGCCGCACCCGTTGGCCAGGCTGCGCTTCGACGGCTGCCGCGTGCCGAAGGCGCAGCGGCTGGGCGAGGCGGGCCAGGGCTTCAAGCTCGCGATGCGCACGCTCGACATCTTCCGCACCTCGGTGGCCGCGGCCGCGCTCGGCTTCGCGCGGCGTGCGCTCGATGAAGCCTTGCAGCGCGCGACGACCCGCAAGATGTTCGGCCAGACGCTCGCCGACTTCCAGATCACGCAGGCCAAGCTCGCGCAGATGGCGACCACCGTCGACAGCGCAGCGCTGCTGACCTACCGCGCCGCGTGGCAGCGCGACCAGGGCCGCAACGTGACGCGCGAGGCCGCGATGGCCAAGCTGGTGGCTACCGAGGGCGCGCAGCAGGTCATCGATGCCGCGGTGCAGTTGTGGGGCGGTGCCGGCGTCGTCAGCGGCAACACGGTGGAGACGCTGTACCGCGAGATCCGTGCGCTGCGCATCTACGAGGGCGCCACCGAGGTCCAGCAACTGATCATTGCCCGCGAGCTGCTGAAAGGAACGTGAGATGTCTGCGCACGTCGACACCTTTGCCAGAGACCACCTGCCGCCGCGCGATCAATGGCCCGAGCTGGTGTTCGACCTGCCGGAGCTGCAGTTTCCCGGCGAGCTGAACTGCGCTCGTGAGTTGCTGGACCGCTGGGTCGACGAGGGCCACGGCGACCGACTCTGTGTGCAGGGGCAGGGCGTGCGCTGGACCTACGCGCAGCTGCAGGCGCAGGCCAACCGCATCGCGCACGTGCTGGTCGACGACCTCGGCCTCGTGCCCGGCAACCGCGTGCTGCTGCGCGGGCCGAACTCGCCGATGCTGGCGGCCTGCTGGTTCGGCGTCGTGAAGGCCGGCGGCATCGCGGTCGGCAGCATGCCGCTGCTGCGCGCGAAGGAGCTGGTGCAGATCGTCCACAAGGCCGAGATCAGCCATGCGCTGTGCGACATCCGGCTGGCCGACGAGCTGGCGCTGGCCGGCCCGCAGTGCCCGACGCTCGTGCACGTGCTGCACTTCATGACCGAGCGCGACGGCGGCCTCGAGGCGCGCATGGCCGGCAAGCCGGCGCAATTCGACACCGCCCGCACCGCCGCCGACGACACCTGCCTGATGGCCTTCACGTCCGGCACGACCGGTGCGCCGAAGGCGACGCTGCATTTCCACCGCGACGTGATGGCCGCCTGCGCCTGCTGGCCGCGCCATGTGCTGCGGCCGACGGCCGACGACGTGTTCATCGGCAGCCCGCCGATCGCGTTCACGTTCGGGCTCGGCGGGCTGCTGCTGTTCCCGCTGTCGGTGGGCGCGTCGACGGTGCTGGTCGAGCGGCCGGCGCCGGATGCGCTGCCGGCCGCGATCGCGCAGTACCGCGCGACGACGCTGGTGACCTCGCCGACCGCGTACCGCGCGATGGCCGGCCAGCTCGCCGCGCACGACCTGTCGTCGCTGCGCCAGTGCGTGTCGGCCGGCGAGGCGCTGCCCGCGGCGACGCGGCAGCTGTGGAAGCAGGCGAGCGGCATCGAGATCATCGACGGCATCGGCTCGACCGAGCTGCTGCACATCTTCATCTCGCACGACGAGGCGCATGCGCGGCCGGGCGCGACCGGCACGGTGGTGCCGGGCTACCGCGCCTGCGTGCTCGACGATGCGGGCCGGCCGCTGCCGCCGGGGCAGGTGGGGCGCCTCGCGGTCAAGGGGCCGACCGGCTGCCGCTACCTGGCCGACGAGCGCCAGCGCCAGTACGTGAGCGGGGGCTGGAACCTGACCGGCGACGCCTACCTGCAGACCGACGACGGCTACTTCGTCTACCAGGCGCGCACCGACGACATGATCATCTCGGGCGGCTACAACATCGCCGGGCCGGAGGTGGAGGCGGCGCTGCTGCAGCACCCCGCGGTGGCCGAGTGCGGCGTGGTCGGCGTGGCCGACGACGAGCGCGGGCAGGTCGTCAAGGCCTTCGTCGTGCTGCGGCCGGGGCAGGTTGGCGACGCGGCGATGGTGAAGGCGCTGCAGGATTTCGCGAAGCAGGCGATCGCACCCTACAAGTACCCGCGTGCGATCGAGTTCTGCGACGCGTTGCCGCGCACCGAGACCGGCAAGCTGCAGCGCTTCAAGCTCCGTTCGGGCTGAGCCCCACTCCCGTTCGGGCTGAGCCTGTCGAAGCCGGCGTACACACACAGAGGAGACATCAGGATGAAAGTGCTGCAACCCCCCGGCTGGCTGCCGCCGCGCGGCTATGCGAACGGCGTGGCCGCCGAGGGCGTGCTGGTGTTCGTCGCCGGCCAGATCGGCTGGAACGAGCGCTGCGAGTTCGAGAGCGACGATTTCGTCGACCAGGTGCGGCAGGCGCTGCGCAATGTCTGCGCGGTGCTGGCCGAAGGCGGCGCGGCGCCGCAGCACATCGTGCGCATGACCTGGTACGTGCTCGACCGTGCCGAGTACCTGGCGCGCGGCCGCGAGGTCGGCGCGGTGTTCCGCGAACTGGTCGGCAGCTACACGATCGCGATGAGCGCGGTGCAGGTCAGTGCGCTGATGGAGCCGCGCGCCCGCGTCGAGATCGAGGTCACGGCGGTCGTGCCGCGCACCTGACCTCGGTCAGGGCGGCAGGTCGTCGGCGGAACGCGGCTCCGCCATCCGCACGCCGTTGCGCTCGGCCCGGAAGCGCGCCGACATCTCGTAGACCCGCTTGCGCACCCGCATCACCGCGCCCAGCGGCCGGTGCGCCGCGAGCCCGTGCCACGGGCTGAACGACATGCCGTCGTCGATCGCCGCCGAGCGTGCCTCGGTCCACGCGAGCTGCGGCCGCATCACGATGCGCGCGACGGTGACGAACGGGCTCTGGTCCTCGGGCCAGCGCACCGACGCATCCTCGATCGGCATCGTCTCGAGGTCGGTGCACAGCTGCACGCGCAGCGCCCACTCGCCGCCGGCTCGGGCGAAGTGCGACATCACCGCATCGCGCAGGGCCTGTGGGCGGTCTTCCATCTCGACGTGCGCGCCGGTCAGTGCCTGCAGTTCCGCCGACACCGGCACCACCTCGATCTTCGCCATGTACGGCCCCCACAGCATCGGCACCTGGCTGAAGTAGCTGTCGCCGAGCGGGTGCGTCTGCGGGTGTCCGCCAAGCGCCTTCAGCGTGCCGCTTTGCAGCCCCACCTGCTCGATCGCCCTCTCGGCGCCGCGCAGCACCGCCGACACCGCCTTCTTCAGCGTCGGCGCGCGGTCGGTCGTGGCGGCCAGCAGCTTCAGGCCGGCCAGGAACTGCTTCGGCCCGGCCGAGCCGAAGACCGGTCCGTTGACCAGCACGAAATCCTGCGTGAACGCGCCCTCGCTGCCCGGCAGCCGGACGCCGTCGACGCCGATCAGCTTGATCGCCATGCCGCGCGGCGTCGACACCGCGTCGTCCAGGATGTCGCCGGGGATCGTCGACAGCCGCATCACCAGCGGCCATTCACCGGGCTGCGCGAACGCGCCCTGCGCATGCGCCGCCGGCAGCCCGGCCGGCACGCGCAACTCGCCGCGCAGCAGGCCGTGGCTCTTGGCATGCACACCGCGCAGGCCGTGGCCGGCGTGCGAGAACGTGGTCTGCGCGATGCCACGCATCGTCTCGATCATCTGGTCGCAGACCGCGCCCTCGTCCTCCTCGGCGTGTTCGAAGGACGGGTCATACGGGATCGGCGTGATGTCCATGGCGCCGATCATCGCGGCCACGCCCGGCGCTGCGCGTCGGACGTGGAACCGGATGCCTGTAGGAGCGGACGCCCCTGGGCCCGTCAATAGCCGCGCAGGTCGTCCACCTTCAAGGCCAGTGCGCTGCCGCGGATGCGCTGCAGCGTGCGCGTGACGACCTCGATGTCGTTGTCGAAACCGCCGTGCGAGGCCCGCATCAGCACCGGCTGGCCGTCGCTGCCGATCGCCGTCTCGATGCGGTCGCTGGTGACGAGCTGGGTGCGCTTCGCGAGCTGCGCATCGGCCGCCGCGGCGCGCCAGGTGGCCAGCGCCTCGCCGGTGTCCGACGAGCCGTCCCAGCCGGCGAACGCGGCGTCGTTGACGGCATCGAGCCCGAGGATCGGCGTGCGCAGGTCGGTTTCCAGCGCGTTCGACACCAGGTACAGCAGCGACTTGCGGTAGATCGACGCGACGTTGTCGTCGCGCTCGACCTTGTCGGACAACACGTCCAGGTGCAGCCGCTCCATCACCCGTGCGTCGCTCGCATAGTGCTGGTTCGCGAACGCGACGGTGCAGGCCGGCGCATACAGGTTGACCGACGCGAGGCGCTGCGCGAGGCCGTCGTCGCGCCCGGCGTGCTGGCGCTGCGCGAGCGCGCTGAGGAAGTGCCCGAGCGCGATCGAGCCGGCCGAGTGGCCGACCAGGTGCAGTTCGAACTGCGCGCCCCAGGTGGCCGCCAGCGACTGGATCGCGTCCAGCAGCAGCTCGCCGCCGTGGCGCGGCGAGAACGCGAGCTGCGCGTTCTCCTTCATCTCGCTCCAGATCGGCTTCGCGAGCGGGCGGCCGATGGTCTTCTCGATCAGCAGGTCGGTCTTGTCGGTCAGCCATTCGCCGGCACCGGCGCGCGCCGGTTCGCGGTGGAAGGCGTCCGACAGGATGTCGCCGATCGATTCGAGCATGCCGGTCTTCCAGACCAGGAACAGCGGGTAGCAGCCGTTGCCGAGCAGGTAGCGGCCCATCGCGCTGGCGCGCTTGATCGCATCGGCCTCGCTGTTCAGGCCGCCGTGCACGTACAGCAGCAGCCTTTTCGGTCCCGATCCGGGGCCGTCGGGCTGGCTGCGGAACCACTGGTCGGGCAGCGCGTAGGCCTGCTGCTGCAGCTTGCGCGGCTGCTCATCCTCGGTCAGGTAGCGGCTCACGCGGCCATCGTTGCCGAGCACGACGCTGTGCCGGTACGCGAGCGCGCTGTCCCACCAGCCGCTGCGGTTCGCCTCGCCGCGCTTCGCGCCGGTGCTCTTGGCACCCGGCTGCGCCACCGCGAGCCGCCCGGCCACGACGCCCGGCACGCCGAGCGCGACGACCCAGGCGTCCATCGCATTGGCCAGCCAGTCGAGGTACGACAGCGTCGCGAAGCCGCCGGCGCCCCAGTCGCGGCCCCAGGAGTTCTGCAGCACGAAGCCGCGGTCGTTGAAGCCGACCAGCGCGAACGCATGGCCGCCATCCTTCGACGGCCTGCCGTCGAACGCGATCAGCGGCAGGTCGGCATGGCCCTTCGGTTCGGCGGCGACGTCGGGCACGCCGTCCCAGCCGTCGTGCGTGAAGGCCGAGACGAACACCGCGCCGTGCTGCGCGATGGCCGCCTGCATGTCGGTGATCGACTGCGTGTCGACGCGGTAGTAGACGCCCAGCGTGTTCTGCGTGGCCCGCGTTGCGAAGCCGTAGCGGGCGGTGTCGGATTTGTCGGCCTGGTAGGGCCAGTCCTTCTCCAGGCACACGCCGTTGTTGAACCAGCCCTTCAGCGCACCGCGGCAGCTGGAGCCCTCGTRGTTCTCGCCTTCGTATTCGTCGTGGCGGCGCGCCAGCGTGTAGAGCATGCGCGGGCTGACCGATTCGAAGCGGGCCGGCGTCTTCGCCTTCAGCCAGCGCAGGTAGTTGATGACGCAGCCGAGCCCGAAGCCGGTGCAGGCGCCCTCGCTGCCCTGGTCCAGGATCAGTCCGGCCTTGGCATAGCCGGGCAGGAAGTGCTGCACGACCTCGGCGGCCGGGAATTCATCGGGCAGCGTCAGCGCTGCGGGCATGTACTGGCGGTCGCGCAGGTCGGCGGTGTCCTTCTTCGTGCGCGAGACGCGGTGCGTGCTGCCGGCGGGGCGGCGCGAGGTGCTCTTGCCCTTGGCAGCACCGGCACCGGCGGCCGCCGGCGCCTGCGCGGTGGCCGCGAGCTCGAACACGCTGCGGAATGCGGCCAGCCCGTGCGCGCCACCGTTGACCAGCTTGCGTGCCGCCGCGAAATCGCCCTTGCCGATCGCGGCGCGGAACTTGTCGGCCTTGTCGAACAGGAACTGCGCGAGCACCACCGCAGCCACTTCCGGCGCGTTCGCCTTGTCGGGGTCGGCATCGAGCGCGATGCCGATCACCTCGCCGTAGTGCTTGTAGTTCGCGCGGCCGGTCAGCTGCACGAAGCCGCGGCCCTTGTAGCGTGCGCCGTCGCCGGCCGCGCCGTTGCCGAGGTCGCGGCGCAGGTCGTAGCTGCTGAACGGCGCACCGCCGGGCGGTGTGTTGAAGCGGGACTGGAACTCGGCGATCGGCACGAACCCCTCGGTCTCGGCGCGGATCGTGCCGAGTGCGCCCAGCACCATCGGCCGGTCGACCAGGCCGGCCGCGCGCAAGGCCGCTTCGACATACGGCAGGTAGCGCGCGATGTTGGCCGGCTTGGTCGCAGGGAACAGCTGGCTCACGAGACCGACCGTCAGCACCGGATCGGTCGGCGGGCCTTCGTCGGCCAGCTTCAGCAGCATCTGGCAGCGCGGGCCGACGATGCCGTCGGCGATGATGCCGATGCCGGCCTGCCAGCGCCGGATCGCGGCGTCGAAGCCGTCGTCGATCGACGGGCCGGTGCTGGCGAGCACCGGGAAATCCGCGGCATCGGGGCCGAGTTCGGCGGCGAGCGCCTTCGCGAGACGGGTCACGTCCGGGCCGGACGCACCTTTGGAGATCAAGAGCTTCATGGGCTCCTCCGGGGTGGTTGAGGCTGCCGGGCCAGTATCGTGCGGCGGGGATCTACGTCCATCCCACATGTGATGGACGCGGGCGCGGTGCTACCGTTGCGGGATGTCCAGCACCCCCTCTCTTCCACCTGTCGTTTCTCCGCCGCCCACTTCAGCCTGGGCGCCGCTCTCGCTCCCGGTGTTCCGCATGCTGTGGGGCACCTGGGTCGCCGCCAACGTCTGCATGTGGATGAACGACGTGGCGGCGGCGTGGCTGATGACCTCGCTGACGACCTCGCCGGTGCTGGTGGCGCTGGTGCAGTCGGCGTCGACGCTGCCGGTGTTCATGCTCGGGCTGCCGAGCGGCGCGATGGCCGACATCCTCGACCGCCGGCGCTACTTCATGCTGACGCAGCTGTGGGTGGCCGCGGTGGCGGTGGTGACCTGCACGACGATCGCGTTCGATGCGATGAACGCGCCGCTGCTGCTGGTGCTGACCTTCGCGAACGGCATCGGCCTCGCGATGCGCTGGCCGGTGTTCGCGGCCATCGTGCCGGAACTGGTGCCGCGCTCGCAGCTGCCGTCGGCGCTGGCGCTGAACGGCATCGCGATGAATGCGTCGCGCATCATCGGGCCGATCCTGGCCGGCGCGATCATCGCGAGCGCTGGCAGCGCGTGGGTGTTCGTGCTGAACGCGCTGCTGTCGATCGGCGCGGCCTTCACGATCAGCCGCTGGAAGCGCGAGCAGAAGGCGAGCACGCTGCCGGGCGAGCGCTTCCTCGGCGCGATCCGCGTCGGCGTGCAGTACGTGCGCGAATCGGCGCGCATGCACGTGGTGCTGCTGCGGGTGTCGATCTTCTTCCTGCAGTCGACGGCGCTGCTCGCGCTGCTGCCGCTGGTGGCCAAGCACCTGCATGGCGGCGGCGCGGGCACCTTCACGCTGCTGCTGGCGTCGATGGGCGCCGGCGCGATCGCCGCGGCCCTGAACCTGCCGCGCATCCGCCAGCGCCTGGGCTCGGACGAGCTGGTGCGCTGGGGCTCGTTCGTGCAGGCGCTCGCGATGGTGGTGGTGGCGCTGGCGCCGAACGTGGCGGTGGCGGCGGGCGCGATGGCGGTGGCCGGTGCGGCGTGGATCTCGGTGGCCAATTCGCTGACGGTGTCGGCGCAGCTCGCGCTGCCCGACTGGGTGCGGGCGCGCGGCATGTCGATCTACCAGATGGCGCTGATGGGCAGCAGCGCGGCCGGTGCGGCGCTGTGGGGCCAGGTGGCGGCAATGAGCGACCTGCGCAGCAGCCT
>NZ_JBFUFP010000093.1:0-10589 GCF_056403375.1 Rhizobacter sp. P2_H2 | reverse complement strand
GCCGCGGGCGAGGCCGCGGCCGCGAAGACCGCAGCGCCGGCCGAGGCCGAGGCCCCGGCTGCCAAGGCCCCGGCCAAGAAGGCGGTCCGGAAGGTCACGAAGAAGGCGGCCGACGGCGGGGCTTGAATTGGGGTTTAAACGTTACTCCCGGGTATTCATTCATTCTCTAGTCACGACATTTGTCACGTCGAGTCTCTCGTAGCGGCATGTTGTGACTCCTGTGTAGTGCGACACTGCGTCCACTACAAGTGCGCACACACTCGGTTCGGTTACCGGTTGTCACATCTGGCGACCGTCGATGCTCCGGGGTGATGCGGCGGCGCGGCCTGTCGTTGGGGCCGCAGGCGTCAAACACAGGAACAGGGATTCCGAATGAAACTGCGTGACTTCCGATGGCTGGCCGCGGTGGCGCTCGCCGCCTGCGCGCCCTGGGCGCAGGCCCTGGTCTTTGCGGTCAACGAGGGCGTGACCTACCGCGTCCCGAGCGAAGAGATCCGGGCCAAGTACGCCGCGATCGCGGCCGACCTGGGCAAGATCCTGAAGCAGCCGGTCAGCATCGAGCCGATCGGCGACTACCCGTCGCTCAAGCGCGGGCTGGCCGAGAAGGCCTACGACCTGGCGATGGTGCACCCGGCGCACATCTCGATCGCCGCGATGAAGAACCCCGGCTACAAGCTGGTCGCGGTGACCAAGGGCTTCCTGGAGTACCGCGCCAGCTTCCTCGTGAAGTCCGACTCGCCGGTGGCGTCGCTCGCCGACCTGAAGGGCCGCAAGCTGGGCGCGCCGGACGAGGACTCGATCACCGCCTGGATGGTCCGCGCCTCGCTGCGTGACGCCATCGGCGACCCGAAGCTGGTCGCCACCACCTACACCCGCTACCAGGACGCGGTGCCGTTCTTCGTCGAGAACAACCTGACGCAGGCCGGCGCGACGGCGTCCAACGCGGTGGTCAAGGACTGGCTGGCCAAAGGCGGCAAGGTGATGTTCAAGTCCAAGCCGGTGCCGATCAAGCACATCATCGCGAGCCCCAACCTGTCGGCCGAGCAGGTCGAGAAGGTGCGTGAGTACCTGCTCGGGCTGGACGGCACCGACGAAGGCCGCAAGAAGCTCGAACCGACCAAGTTCCAGGGCTTCGTGCGCTACGACGACGCGGCGCTGATGTCGATCGGGACCTGGCTGGGCCTGTAGGGCCGCTGGCCCTGGGGGGCTCGGGTTCGTGCCGGTTGCGCTGCGGCCGCGCGACGCCTAATCTCGGGAAGCCCGGAAACGTTTCCCGAGGAGCCCGCCATGCTGCGTGTTGTTCGTGCGTTCTGTGTTCTGCCCGCTTTGTTGCCCGTGGCGTTGCTGGGCGCCTGCGCCAGCACCCCGGGCTCAGCCACCTACGAGGTCGACCAGCAGAAGGTGGCCGCGATCGACCGCACCGCCCTCGGCCGCGGCGTCAAGGTCTACTGGCTGAGCATGCCGACCAAGCGGGTCAACCCCGCCGCTGCCGCAACGACACCCGGTTGACGCGAGGGCTTGATCGATACTGGGGCGATGTCGCCGCCAGTGCTGCTCAAGCTCCTCGTCATCTTCCTGATCGTCGCCCTCGGCTACCTGGCCGGCCGCCTGCGCTGGCTGGGTGAGAACGACCCTGCGCGCGTGCTGGGCAACGCCGCGTTCTACATCTTCGTGCCGGCGCTGCTGTTTCGCACCACGTCGCGGCTCGACCTCGTCGGCATGCCGTGGGGCACGCTGGTCGCGTTCTTCGTGCCGGTGCTCGCGCTGCTGCTCGGCGTCTACGCCTGGCAGCGGCCGCGCGTGCGTGCCGGCACGCTCCCGACGGCCGCACCCAGCGTGCGCGCGATCTCGGCCAGCTTCGGCAACACGGTGCAGGTCGGCATCCCGCTCGCCACCGCGCTGTTCGGCGAGGCCGGGCTGTCGATCCACGTCGCGATCGTCAGCCTGCATGCGCTGACGCTGCTGACGGTGCTCACCGCGCTGGTCGAGTTCGACCTGGCGCGTGAGGCCGCCGGGCCGCCCCAAGGCCGAACACCGGAGTGCGAAGCACGCAGGTACCCTGATTCGCGGGTGCGGCAGGGGCATTCGAGCGCCCACCTGGGGCGCACGCTGRCGCGGACCGCCCGCAACACCATCATCCATCCGGTGACGCTGCCGGTGCTGGCCGGGCTGGCGTGGAACCTGTCGGGCCTGGCGATGCCCGCGGTGCTGGACGAGGTGCTGGTCCAGCTCGGCCTGCCGGTCGTGCCGCTGTGCCTGGTGCTGATTGGCATGTCACTTGCGTACTACGGCATCCAGGGCGCCGTGCGCGGTGCCGTGGTGATCTCGGTGCTCAAGCTGCTGGTGCTGCCGGCCCTGGTGCTGGTCGTCGGCCACTGGGGCTTCGCGCTCTCGGGGCTGCCGCTGGCGGTGGTGGTGATGGCGGCGGCGCTGCCGATCGGAAGCAATGCGCTGATCTTCGCGCAGCGCTACACGGCGCTCGAAGCCGAGGCCACCGCGGCGATCGTGCTGTCGACCTGCGGCTACATGCTGACGGCACCGCTGTGGCTGTGGTTGCCCGGCGTGCTGGCCTAGGCCAGCGCGCTATCATCCGCCGCGCTGCCCACAAGGCGGCGCCTTTCCTTCAGACGTTGGACAACCCTTCTCAGGACCCACCCCCATGAAACTTCGCGGCTTCCCCCTCCAGGCCCTTGCGGCCACCTGCCTGCTGGCCTGCGCGGGCGCATCGTTCGCGGCCAAGACGCTGGTCTACTGCTCCGAGGGCAGCCCGGAAGGCTTCAACCCGCAGTACTACACCACCGGCACCACGTTCGATGCGGTGTCCGTGCCGATGTTCAACCGCCTGGTCGAGTTCGACACCGGCACCACCAACATCATCCCGGCGCTGGCCGAGAGCTGGAGTGCCGCCGCCGACGGCCTGAGCTACACCTTCAAGCTGCGCAAGGGCGTCAAGTTCCACAGCACCGCCAAGTTCACGCCGACGCGCGACTTCAACGCCGACGACGTGCTGTTCTCGTACAACCGCATGGCCGACCCGAACCACCCGCTGGCCAAGACCCAGCCGGGCGCGACCTACGCGTACTTCGAGGACATGGGCATGAAGGACATCGTCGAGCGCGTCGAGAAGGTCGACGCGATGACGGTCAAGTTCGTGCTGAAGAAGGCCGAGGCCCCGTTCATGGCCAACATGGCGATGGACTTCGCGTCGATCCTGTCGGCCGAGTACGGCGAGAAGATGAAGGCCGCCGGCACGCCCGAGGCGCTCGACCGCGAACCGGTGGGCACCGGCCCGTTCCAGTTCGTCTCGTACCAGAAGGATGCGGTGATCCGCTACAAGGCCTTCGACGCCTACTGGGGCGGCCGCCCGAAGATCGACAACCTGGTGTTCGCGATCACCACCGACGCCTCGGTGCGCTACGCCAAGCTGAAGACCGGCGAGTGCCATGTGATGGCCTTCCCGAAGCCGGCCGACGTCGCGCTGATGAAGACCGACCCGAACATCAACCTGGTGCAGCAGAACGGCCTGAACGTCGGCTACATCGCGTTCAACGTCGAGAAGAAGCCGTTCGACAACAAGCAGGTGCGCCAGGCGCTGAGCATGGCCGTCAACAAGAAGGCGATCCTCGACTCGGTGTTCCAGGGCGCCGGCCAGCCGGCCAAGAACCCGATCCCGCCGACGCTCTGGTCGTACAACGACAAGGTCACCGACTACGCGTATGACCCGGCCAAGGCCAAGGAACTGCTGGCCAAGGCGGGCTTCCCGAACGGCACCGAGGTCGAGCTGTGGTACCTGCCGGTGACCCGCCCGTACAACCCGGACGGCAAGCGCATGGCCGAATTGATCCAGGCCGACTGGGAGAAGATCGGCGTGAAGACCAAGCTGATCACCTTCGAGTGGGGCGAGTACCGCAAGCGCAGCAAGACCGGTGAACAGCACGCGATGATGTTCGGCTGGTCCGGCGACAACGGCGACCCCGACAACTTCTTCGTGCCGCTGCTGGGCTGCTCGGCGGTGAAGGGTGGCGGCAACGTCGCGCGCTGGTGCGACAAGGGCTTCGAGGAGCTGGTGCAGAAGGCCAAGGCCGTGACGAAGCAGGCCGACCGCGCCGCGCTGTACGCCAAGGCCCAGGAGATCGCGCACGAAGAAGCGCCGTGGATCCCGATCGCCCACTCGGTGCGCTTCGATCCGGTGCGCAAGGAAGTGATCGGCTACAAGATGGATGCCACGGCGCACCATTACTTCACCAAGGTCGACCTCGCGAAATGACGACCCCTCGGCCGGCGGGTACGCCGGCCGATCCCCCGAGGGGATGCGGGCCGGCTTGGGGCGGCCCGGCGCTCGGCCCGCTCCTCGCTTGGCACCTTCCACATGATTTCCTTCCTCGCCAAACGCCTGTCGCTGGTGCTGCCGACCTTCATCGGCATCACGTTGCTGGTGTTCTCGCTGATCCGCCTGCTGCCGGGCGACCCGGTCGAAGCCATGTCCGGCGAACGCGGCATGACGCCCGAGCGCTACACGCGCCTGGTGCATGAGTTCGGCCTCGACCGCCCGCTGTGGCAGCAGTACCTCGACTACGTCTGGCGCGCGCTGCATGGCGACCTGGGCCTGTCGACCATCACGCACGAGCCGGTCTTCCGCGAATTCCTGACGCTGTTCCCGGCCACCATCGAGCTGTCGATGGTCGCGCTGTTCCTCGCGCTCGCGATCGGCCTGCCGGCCGGCATCCTGGCCGCGATGAAGCGCAACACCGTCTACGACTACACCGTGATGGGCGCCTCGCTCACCGGCTACTCGATGCCGATCTTCTGGTGGGGCCTGCTGCTGATCCTGCTGTTCTCGGTCACGCTCGGCTGGACGCCGGTGTCGGGCCGCATCGCGATCCAGTTCGACATCCCGCCGGTCACCGGCTTCATGCTGATCGACTCGCTGCTGTCCGATGACCCCGGTGCGTTCCGCAGCGCAGTCTCGCACCTGATCCTGCCGGCGGTCGCGCTCGGCACCATCCCGCTGGCGGTGATCGCGCGCATGACGCGCTCGTCGATGCTCGAGGTGCTGCGCGAGGACTACGTGCGCACCGCGCGCGCCAAGGGCGCGTCGACCTGGCGCGTGGTCGGCATCCATGCCCTGCGCAATGCGCTGATCCCGGTCGTCACGACGGTGGGCCTGCAGGTCGGCACGATGCTGGCCGGCGCGATCCTCACCGAGACGATCTTCTCGTGGCCCGGCATCGGCAAGTGGCTGGTCGAGGCGATCCACCGGCGCGACTACCCGGCGGTGCAGGGCGGCATCCTGATGTCGGCCACCGTGATCATCGCGGTCAACCTGGTGGTCGATCTCCTGTACGGCGTGATCAACCCACGCATCCGGCACCACTGAGGGCGGCACGATGAATCCAGCAAGCCCCCCGCAAGCCACCGTCACCGCATCGCCCGAGACCGGCACCCCGCCGACGCAGCTCGTCGAGCTGTGGCGCGATTTCCGCCGCAACCGCGGCGCGATCATCGGCCTCGCGGTCGTCATCGCGCTGCTGCTGTGCGCGCTGCTGGCCGACGTGATCGCGCCCTATTCGCCGTCGGAGCAGTACCGCGACGCGACGCTGCATGCACCGTCGTGGGAGCCGGTCAACGGCCACCGCTTCCTGCTCGGCACCGATCCGGTCGGGCGCGACGTGCTGTCGCGGCTGATCCACGGCACGCGGCTGTCGCTGCTGATCGGCCTGGTGTCGGTCGGGCTGTCGCTGAGCATCGGCGTCGTGCTCGGCCTGCTGGCCGGCTTCTTCCGCGGCGGCATCGAGTTCACGATCATGCGGCTGATGGACATCATGCTGGCGCTGCCCAGCCTGCTGCTCGCGGTGTCGGTGGTGGCGATCCTCGGCCCCGGGCTGATGAACGCGATGTACGCGATCGCGATCGTGATGCTGCCGCACTTCGTGCGGCTGACGCGCGCCGCGGTGATCGGCGAGCTGGGCAAGGACTACGTCRCCGCGTCGCGGCTGGCCGGTGCCGGCACGCTGCGGCTGATGTTCGACACCGTGCTGCCGAACTGCGCTGCGCCGCTGATCGTGCAGGCCACGCTCGGCTTCTCGACCGCCATCCTCGATGCGGCTGCGCTCGGTTTCCTCGGCCTGGGCGCGCAGCCGCCGACGCCCGAATGGGGCTCGATGCTGGCCAGCGCGCTGGAGTTCATCCAGAGCGCGTGGTGGGTCGTCACGCTGCCGGGTCTCGCGATCCTGGTGTCGGTGCTGGCCTTCAATTTGATGGGCGACGGGCTGCGCGACGCGCTGGACCCGAAGCTGAAGAGATAAGACCGATGCCCTTGCTCGAAGTGGATCAACTGCGGGTCGAGTTCGGCCCGGTCGCGTCGCCGTTCAAGGCGGTCGACGGCGTGAGCCTGCGCATCGATGCGGGCGAGGTGGTGGGCATCGTCGGCGAATCGGGCTCGGGCAAGAGCGTGACCGCGCTCGCGCTGATGGGCCTGATCGACGAGCCCGGCCGGGTCTCGGCGCAGGCGCTGCGCTTCGACGGCCATGATTTGCTGACGATGCCGCTGAAGCAGCGCCGGCAGATGCTGGGCCGCGACATCGCGATGATCTTCCAGGATCCGATGAGCAGCCTGAACCCGTGCTTCACGGTGGCCTACCAGCTGATGGAGACGCTGCGCATCCACGAGGGCGGCTCGAAGAAGGCGCTGCGGGCGCGCGCACTGCAGCTGCTGAAGGACGTGGAGATTCCCGATGCCGAGCGGCGGCTCGATGCCTATCCGCACCAGCTGTCGGGCGGCATGAGCCAGCGCGTGATGGTCGCGATGGCGATCGCCTGCAACCCGCGGCTCCTGATCGCCGACGAGCCGACCACCGCGCTCGACGTGACGATCCAGGCGCAGATGCTCGCGCTGCTGCTGCGCCTGCAGCGCGAACGCGGCATGGCGCTGATGCTGATCACGCACGACCTGGGCGTGGTCGCCGAGGTCGCGCAGCGCGTGCAGGTGATGTACGCCGGCGAGGTGGTCGAGACGGCCGGCGTGCCGCGCATCTTCGAGGCGCCGCGCCACCCGTACACCGAGGCGCTGCTGTCGGCGCTGCCGGAGCACAACATCGGCCGGCGCCGGCTCAGCTCGATGCCCGGCGTGGTGCCGGGGGCGTACGACCGGCCGGGCGGCTGCCTGCTGTCGCCGCGCTGCCCGCGCGTGCAGGACAGGTGCCGTGCCGAGCGGCCGGCGCTGTACGGGCCCGAAGGCGCGCAGGCGCGCTGCTTCTTTCCGTTGACCGAGGTGGCGGCATGACGACCGAACGTGATGAAGTCGTGCTCGTCGCCAACGACCTGGCCAAGCACTACCCGGTCTCGCAGGGCTTCCTGAAGCCGAAGGCGCTGGCGCGCGCGCTCGACGGCGTGTCGTTCGAGGTGAAGGCCGGCCGCACGCTGGCCGTGGTCGGCGAATCCGGCTGCGGCAAGAGCACGCTCGCGCGCCAGATCACGATGATCGAGGCGCCGACCACCGGCCACCTGGTGCTGGCCGGCGTCGACGTCGCGAACGCCGATGCGGCCACCCGCAAGCGGTTGCGCCGCGAGGTGCAGATGGTGTTCCAGAACCCGTTCGCAAGCCTGAACCCGCGCAAGAGGATCGGCCATGCGCTCGAGGAGCCGCTGGTCATCAACACCACGCTGTCGGCCGCCGAACGCACCGAGCGCGCGCGCGCGATGATGGCGCGCGTCGGGCTGCGCCCGGAGTTCCACCAGCGCTATCCGCACATGTTCTCCGGCGGCCAGCGCCAGCGCGTCGCGATCGCGCGCGCGCTGATGCTTTCGCCGCGCATCGTCGTCGCCGACGAGCCGGTGTCGGCGCTCGACGTGTCGATCCAGGCCCAGGTGCTGAACCTGCTGATGGACCTGCAGGAAGAGACGCAGGTGGCCTACGTCTTCATCTCGCACAACCTGGCGGTGGTCGAGCTGATCGCCGACGAGGTGCTGGTGATGTACCTCGGCAAGGTGGTCGAGAAGGCGCCGAAGCGGCAGCTGTTCGCCGCGCCGCGCCACCCGTACACGCGGGCCTTGCTGGCGAGCACGCCACGCATTGATGCCGCCTCGCGCGCGCAGAAGGCGGTGCTGGCCGGCGAGCTGCCGTCGCCGCTGAACCCGCCGAGCGGCTGCGCGTTCCACAAGCGCTGCCCGCATGCGATCGAGCGCTGCCGCGTCGAGGTGCCGGTGCTGGCCGAGGTGGCGCCGGGGCAACTGGCGGCCTGCCATCGCTCGGAGGAGCTGGCCTGACAGGGCGATTCCCGCAACGACCCTGGCCGGCATGGGGTTTGCGACAATCGCCCCCATGACCTCGAACGACCTCCAGGCCGCGATCGCCCACATGGGCGCCGGGGCACGCGCCGCCAGCAGTCGAATGGCTGCCGCCTCCACCGCCGCGAAGAACGCCGCGCTGCTCGCGCTGGCGCGCCGGCTGCGCGAAGACGGCGGCGCACTCGCCCAGGCCAACCAGCAGGACATCGACGCCGCCGTGGCCGCCGGCCTGGCCGCCCCGATGGTCGATCGCCTGAAACTCACGCCCAAGGTGCTGGCCACCGTCGCCGAAGGCTGCGAGCAGATCGCCGCGATGCCCGACCCGATCGGCGAGATCACCGGGCTGCGCCGCCGGCCGAGCGGCATCAGCGTGGGCCAGATGCGCGTGCCGCTGGGCGTGTTCGGCATGATCTACGAGAGCCGCCCGAACGTGACCATCGAGGCCGCATCGCTCGCGATCAAGAGCGGCAACGCCTGCATCCTGCGCGGCGGCTCGGAAGCCATCCATTCGAACCTCGCGCTGTGGAAGCTGGTGCAGGCGGCGCTGGCCGAGGCCGGCCTGCCGCCCGATGCGGTGCAGCTGGTGCAGACCACCGACCGCGCCGCCGTCGGCCACCTGATCTCGTCGCCGGAAGCGGTCGACGTGATCATCCCGCGCGGCGGCAAGGGCCTGATCGAGCGCATCAGCCGCGAGGCGCGCGTGCCGGTGATCAAGCACCTCGACGGCAACTGCCACGTCTACGTCGATGCGCAGGCCGATCTGGAACTCGCGCTGCGCGTGACCGACAACGCGAAGACGCAGAAATACAGCCCCTGCAATGCGGCCGAATCGCTGCTGGTGCACCGCGACATCGCGGCCGCCTTCCTGCCGCGCCTGGGCGCACTGTGGGCGCCGAAGGGCGTCGAGATGCGCTGCGATGCGGGTGCGCTCGCGCTGCTGCAGCCGGTGGCCGGGCTCACGCTCACGGCCGCGAGCGAGCAGGACTGGAACGAGGAATACCTCGCCCCGATCATCAGCGTGAAGCTGGTGGATGGCGTCGACGAGGCGATCGCGCACATCAACCGCCACGGCTCGCACCACACCGATGCGATCCTCACCGAGCACCACGGTCACGCGATGCGCTTCCTGCGCGAGGTCGATTCGGCCAGCGTGATGGTCAATGCCAGCACGCGCTTCGCCGATGGCTTCGAGTACGGGCTGGGCGCCGAGATCGGCATCAGCACCGACAAGTTCCACGCGCGCGGCCCGGTCGGCCTGGAAGGGCTCACGTCGATGAAATGGGTCGTGCTCGGCCAAGGGGAAGTGCGCACATGAGCGATCCGCGATCCGCCCTGGTGCTGTTCTCCGGCGGCCAGGATTCCACCGCCTGCCTCGCATGGGCACTCGAAAGCTATGCCCACGTCGAGACCATCGGCTTCGACTACGGCCAGCGCCACGTCGTCGAGCTGGAATGCCGGCTCAACGTGCGCGCGCAACTGCATGCGAAGTTCCCGCGCTGGGCCGGCAAGCTCGGCGACGATCATTTGCTCGACCTGCAGCTGCTCGGCCAGATCTCCGACACCGCGCTGACCAAGTCGCGCGCGATCGAGATGAACGCGAGCGGCCTGCCGAACACCTTCGTGCCGGGCCGCAACCTGTTGTTCTTCACGTTCGCCGCCGCCGTGGCCTACCGCCGCGGGCTCAGCGTGCTGGTGGGTGGCATGTGCGAGACCGACTTCTCGGGCTACCCCGATTGCCGCGACAACACGCTGAAGGCGCAACAGGTCGCGTTGAGCCTCGGCATGGACACGCCGATGACGATCGAGACGCCGCTGATGTGGCTCGACAAGGCGCAGACCTGGGCGCTGACCGACGAACTGGGCGGCGAAGCGCTGACCGAGATCGTCGTCGAGCACACCCACACCTGCTACCTCGGCGAGCGCACGCAGCGCCACGAGTGGGGCTACGGCTGCGGGCAGTGCCCGGCCTGCGCGCTGCGCTCGCGCGGCTACGGTGCATGGCGCCGTCACGGCGCGATGCCGTTCGCCGACACCGAACGCGCCGGCTGAGCCGACAGCCACGGCGCGAGGGCGCGCCGGCCGTCCGGCGTCAGCGTCAACGCGCGTGAGCCGTCGACGCGGCGCAGCCAGCCGTGCTCGATCGCGTGGTCGAGCAGGCTGACGGCCAGGCCCCCGGCGAGGTGGTCGCGGCGCTCCGACCAGTCGAGGCACGCATAGGCCTGGCGCTTGGCCCCGGCCGCCGGCAACGTGACGCCCAGCGTCTGCAGTTCGTGGCGGCCGACGTCGGTCAGCACGAACTGGCC
>NZ_JBFUFP010000092.1:0-10591 GCF_056403375.1 Rhizobacter sp. P2_H2 | reverse complement strand
TCGGCGAACTTGATCGCCGCCGCGAGGCCGATGCCCGACGAGCCGCCGGTCACCAGCACCACCTTGCCGCCCACCGTGCCGCGCAGCGAGCGGTCGATCAGCAGGGCGGGGTCGAGGTGGCGCTCCCAGTAATCCCACAGCCGCCACGCATAGTCGCGCAGGTCGGGGCAGGCGATGCCCGAGCCCTTCAGTGCCGCCAGCGTGTCGCGGCAGTCGAAGCGCGTCGGGTAGTTGATGAAGGTGAAGATGTCCTCCGGCAGCCCGAGGTCCTTCATGACCGCGGCGCGCACGCGGCGCACCGGCGCGAGCGCCATCAGCCCCTTCTTGACGCTGCGCGGGATGAAGCCCAGCAGCGCGGCGTTGATGAACAGGTTCATCTTCGGTGCGTGCGCGGCCTTGCTGAAGATGTCGAGCACGTCGCCGACGCGGTAGCCCTGCGGGTCGACGAGGTGGAAGCACTTCCGGTCGAGCTCGGCTTTCGCGTGGCTGATGTGGTCGAGTGCCGCGACGACGAAGTCGACCGGCACGATGTTGACGCGGCCGCCCTCGAGGCCGACGCTCGGCATCCACGGCGGCAGGATCTGCCGCATGCGCTGGATCAGCTTGAAGAAGTAGTACGGCCCGTCGATCTTGTCCATCTCGCCGGTCTGCGAATCGCCAGCCACCATCGCCGGGCGGTAGACCGTCCACGGGATCCTGCATTCCTTGCGCACGATCTTCTCGCTCTCGTGCTTGGTCATGAAGTACGGGTGGTCGAGGCCCTCGGCCTCGTCGAACATGTCCTCGCGGAACACGCCCTCGTACAGGCCGGCGGCGGCGATCGAGCTGACGTGGTGCAGGTGGCCGGCATCGATCGCGCGGACGAACTCGACGACGTTGCGCGTGCCTTCGACGTTCACGCGCACCTGGCTTTCCTCGTCGGCGGCCAGGTCGTAGACCGCGGCGAGGTGGTAGGCGTGGTCGATCGTGCCCTTCAGGGCCTTCAGCGCGTCGGCCGAGACGCCGAGTTTCTTCGCGGTGAGGTCGCCGTAGACCGGAATCGCGCGCGCCTTCGAGACGCCCCAGTACTGCAGCAGCTCGTCGACCTTGCCCTCGCTCTCCGGCCGCAGCAGGAAATGGACGGTCGCGCCGCGGCGCTGCAGCAGGGTCTTGACGAGGCGCTTACCGATGAAGCCGGTGGCGCCGGTGACGAAATACTGCATGCAGTCCTCCTGGGGCGGTCGGGTTGACGACCGGGATTGATTTCGTTCGATTCTTGACCAAAGCCGCTTGCGCGCTGCTGCGCGATTACCCGAGCCCGCCCATAGAGGCTGCGCCCTAGAGAAAGCCGGTGGCGCCCGCCGGAGGGCCTCCTATAGTGGCCCCGCGACTTTCACATCACCGACTCAACAACGGAAAGAGGAACCCATGGTCAAGAAACTCCAGAAGATGGCCGAGAAGAAGAGCGCCTCGGCGGCCGGCCTGCTCGACAGCGCGTTCGCCGGCACGGTGAAGGATTCGGCGCAGCAGATCTGGCTGGCCGGGCTGGGCGCCTTCTCGAAGGCCCAGGAAGAAGGCGGCAAGGTGTTCGACGCGCTGGTCAAGGAAGGCGTCAGCCTGCAGCGCAAGACGCAGGCCGTGGCCGAAGAGAAGATCGGCGAGGTGACGAACCGGATGAGCGGCATGGCCGGCGACGTGACCGCCAAGGCCGGCCAGCACTGGGACAAGCTGGAGTCGATCTTCGAGGAACGCACCGCGAAGGCACTGGCCAAGCTGGGCGTGCCGAGCGCAAAGGATGTCGCCGCGCTGACGAAGCGCATCGACGAGCTGAGCGCGAAGCTCGCCGGACTGAACGGCAGCGCAGCGACCAAGGCGCCGCGCAAGGCTGCGGCCAAGGCACCCGCCAAGACGCCCGTCAAACGGGCCGCACGCAAGGCTGCCTGAGCGGCTTCAGCCCATCGGCCGCCGCGGAACCGGCTCCGCCGGGCCGCTGGCGGCGCCCCCTTGAGGGGGAAGGCGCGCAGCGCCTCCGGGGGTGGTCAACTTTCTACCTCCGGGGTGGTCAACTTTTTCCKGTCATGGAGCGCTCCCACTCCTGGTCGACCTCCATGAAGGTCGTGACGCTCGCTTCGCGCACCTGCACATGCGTGGTGTCGCCGAAGTCGGACATCTGCCGGGTGCTGGCCGTGATGCGCGTGCGGGCCAGCGTGCCCGAAGCGCGGGCCCGCAGCAGCGTCAGGCCGCGTGCCGACCAGTCCATCACCAGCGTGTCGAGCTGGGCCATGGCCTTGCGCAGCAGCTCGGCCGGCAGGTCCTCGAAGGCCTTCATGCCCTTGGTCTTCAGCGCGCGCTCGAGCATGTTGAGGTGCACCAGCACCCGGCGCGAACGCGGATCGCGGTCGAGCACCGCAGCCAGTTCGAGCCGCATCGCCTGCACGTCGGCGGTGTCGGACGGCGACATCTTCGGCGCGAGCACCGAATCGCCGAAGCGGGTCGCCGGGTCGTCGAGCACCAGCTTGAAATCCAGGCCCTGGCGCTTCAGCCGCACCGGGCGGCGGAACAGGCGCTTCAGCCAGCGCACCGGGTTCTTCAGGAAGGCGTTCGGGTCGGCCGCGGGCTTCGCGGGCTTGGCAGCCTTCTCTTTGGTGACTTGTTTGGTGGCCTGTTTGGTGGCCAGTCTGGTGGCTTCTTTCGCAGGCGCTTTCACGGCCGCTTTCGCAGGTGCGTTCGCAGAGCGGACCTGAGCCTTCGCCACAGCCGGCGCGGGCTTCGGCTTGGTCTCGGGCTTGGATTGGGTCGGAAATTTCATGCTCTGCCTTGTCAGCCCGCCGGGCACTGCGGGGATCGTGCCACGAGGGGCCGGTGCGCTGTCATCGCGAAGCGCCGCCGGTCATCGCGAGCCGGCAATCCATCACGGTTTGATTGCGCACCGATGCGGTGCCAAACGAACCCCCCATCATCCCGCAAACCAGCCCGGGAACAGCCACAGCGCCCCCGCCGTCATCACCAGGTAGCGTGCGAACTTGCCGATCGCCATGAATCCGACGCAGGGCCAGAACGGCAGCTTGAGCCAGCCGGCCACCGCGCACAGCGGATCGCCGACGATCGGCAGCCACGACAACAGGCAGGCCTTCGCGCCGAAGCGCTGCAGCCAGCGCAGCACGCGCACCTCGTGCGGCTTGTGCTTCACGTGTTCGTAGGCCTTCTCGGCGCCGTAGCCCATCCACCAGGTGATCGCACCGCCCAGCGTGTTGCCGACGGTCGCCACCAGCACGGCCGGCCAGAACAGGCTGGGGTTGGCGCTGACGACGGCCACCACCATCGGCTCCGAGCCCATCGGCAGCAGCGTGGCCGACACCAGTGCGATCACGAAGACGGAAGAGAGTCCGAATTTCGGCAGCGCCAGCAGCGCGATCAGCGGGTCGATCCATGCATCCATCCGCGGGCATTATGCGCAGCCCCCAAGGGCTATACTCCTGCCTCCTTTTTTGGCACTCCCCCCCACCATGCCCACCGGCCCCGTCATCGGCGACATCACGCTGCCGAACCGCTTGTTCGCCGCGCCGATGGCAGGGGTCACCGACCGGCCGTTCCGCCAGCTGTGCAAGCGGCTGGGCGCGGGCTACGCGGTGAGCGAGATGGTGACGTCGCGGCGCGAGCTGTGGAACAGCCTGAAGACCTCGCGGCGCGCCAACCACGATGGCGAGGTGGCACCGATCGCGGTGCAGATCGCCGGCACCGAGCCGCAGGAAATGGCCGAGGCGGCTGCCTACAACATCGACCGCGGCGCCCAGGTGATCGACATCAACATGGGCTGCCCGGCCAAGAAGGTGTGCACCAAGTGGGCCGGCTCGGCGCTGATGCAGGACGAACCGCTCGCGCTCGCGATCATCGAGGCGGTGGTCGCCGCCTGCGCGCCGCGCCGCGTGCCGGTGACGCTGAAGATGCGCACCGGCTGGTGCCAGGCCGAGCGCAATGCGGTGGCGATCGCGCGCGCCGCCGAAGCGGCCGGCATCGCGATGGTGACGGTGCACGGCCGCACGCGCGAACAGGGCTACGGCGGCCACGCCGAGTACGACACGATCGCCGCGGTGAAGGCCGCGCTGCGCATCCCGGTGGTGGCCAACGGCGACATCGACTCGCCCGAGAAGGCCCGCGAGGTGCTGGCCGCGACCGGCGCCGATGCGCTGATGATCGGCCGTGCGGCGCAGGGCCGGCCGTGGATCTTCCGCGAGATCGCGCACTTCCTGGCCACCGGCGAGCACCTGCCGGCGCCCGAGGTGCTGCAGGCCAAGACCTGGCTGCTGGAGCACCTGCACGAGCACTACGGGCTCTACGGCGAACACGCCGGCGTGCGCACCGCGCGCAAGCACATCGGCTGGGCGGTGCGCGCGCTGCCCGGCGGCGAGGGCTTTCGCGCCCACATGAACACGCTCGACACCTGCGAGGAGCAGGTGCGGGCCGTGACGGACTGGTTCGATCAACTGGCCGGCACGCACCATCGGCTGCCCGCGGCACACCCCGGCGGCGCAGCGAATCACGATCTCATCGAACAACAAGCATGAGCAAGAAGCACATCGAAGAATGCATCCGTGACAGCCTCGAAACCTATTTCAAGGACCTGCGCGGCG
Source organism: Rhizobacter sp. P2_H2 (assembly GCF_056403375.1). Taxonomy (NCBI): domain Bacteria; kingdom Pseudomonadati; phylum Pseudomonadota; class Betaproteobacteria; order Burkholderiales; family Sphaerotilaceae; genus Rhizobacter; species Rhizobacter sp. P2_H2. The sequence goes on along the minus strand of NZ_JBFUFP010000092.1, from coordinate 5,981 downwards.
TCGAGCCGAACGCCATGTACGACATGATCCTGAAGGTCGTCGAGAAGCCGCTGCTCGACGTGGTGATGAAGCATGCCGACGGCAACCAGAGCCGCGCCGCCGAATGGCTGGGCATCAACCGCAACACGCTGCGGCGCAAGCTGCTGGACCACAAGCTCACCAAGTAATCGAGGCCCCCCTCATGCAAGCCCTGCTTTCCGTTTCCGACAAGACCGGCGTGCTCGATCTCGCACGCGAACTGCACGCCCTCGGCTGCAAGCTGCTCTCGACCGGCGGCACCGCGAAGCTGCTCGCCGACGCCGGCCTGCCGGTGACCGAGGTCGCCGACCACACCGGCTTCCCCGAGATGCTCGACGGCCGCGTGAAGACGCTGCATCCGACCGTGCACGGCGGCCTGCTGGCGCGGCGCGATGTGCCGGAGCACATGGCGGCGCTGCAGCAGCACGGCATCTCGACCATCGACCTGCTGGTCGTGAACCTCTACCCGTTCGAGGCCACGGTGGCGAAGCCCGGTTGCACGCTGGAAGACGCGATCGAGAACATCGACATCGGCGGGCCGGCGATGGTGCGTTCGGCCGCGAAGAACTGGAAGGATGTCGCGGTGCTGACCGACGCGTCGCAGTACGCCGGCGTCGTCGCCGAGCTGAAGGCGGCCGGCAGCGTGAGCCGCGAGACGAAGTTCAAGCTGTCGGTGGCCGCGTTCAACCGCATCGCCGACTACGACGGCGCGATCAGCGACTACCTGTCGTCGCTGCAGGCCGACGGCAGCCGCAGCGCGTTCCCGGCGCAGAGCAACGGCCGCTTCGTGAAGTTGCAGGACCTGCGCTACGGCGAGAACCCGCACCAGGCCGCCGCGTACTACCGCGACCTGAACCCGGCGCCGGGCTCGCTCGTCACCGGCCGGCAGCTGCAGGGCAAGGAGCTGTCGTACAACAACATCGCCGATGCCGACGCGGCCTGGGAATGCGTCAAGTCGTTCGGCCCCGGCGACGCGCCGGCCGCCTGCGTGATCGTCAAGCACGCGAACCCGTGCGGCGTCGCGATCGGTGCGAGCGCAGCCGAGGCCTACAGCAAGGCGCTGCACACCGACCCGAGCTCGGCCTTCGGCGGCATCATCGCGTTCAACGTCGAGCTCGACGGCGCGGCGGCGGCGCTGGTCGTCAAGCAGTTCTCCGAGGTGGTGATCGCGCCGTCGTTCAGCGCCGAGGCGCTGGCGGCCTTCAAGGGCAAGCCGAACGTGCGGCTGCTGCAGATCGCGCTGCCGCCGGGCGGCGCCACGCCGTGGCTGCAGGGCCGCAATGCGCAGGACGTGAAGCGCGTCGGCTCGGGCCTGCTGATCCAGAGCGCCGACCTCCACGAGCTGGCGCTCGCCGACCTGAAGGTCGTCACCGTCAAGCAGCCGACGCAGCAGCAGATGCTCGACCTGCTGTTCGCGTGGAAGGTCGCGAAGTACGTCAAGAGCAACGCGATCGTGTTCTGCGCGAACGGCATGACGCTCGGCGTCGGCGCCGGGCAGATGAGCCGCGTCGATTCGTCGCGCATCGCGAGCATCAAGGCCGAGAACGCGAAGCTGTCGCTGAAGGATTCGGCGGTGGCGAGCGATGCGTTCTTCCCGTTCCGCGACGGGCTGGACGTGGTGGTCGACGCCGGCGCGAGCTGCGTGATCCACCCGGGCGGCAGCATGCGCGACGACGAGGTGATCGCCGCCGCGAATGAACGCGGCATCGCGATGGTGCTGACCGGCATCCGCCATTTCCGCCACTAACATCCGGGCATGACCCGCCCCGAGTTCGTCGGACTGCTGCTTTCGTCGATCGCTCGCCTGATCACCGGTGCCCAGGGGCACTGGTACGGCAGCCCGCCGAAGGCCGAGCAGCGCATCTACTTCGCGAACCACCAGAGCCACTTCGACTGGGTGCTGATCTGGGCCTCGCTGCCGCACGACCTGCGGGCGCAGACGCGGCCGATCGCCGCGCGCGACTACTGGACCTCGTCGCCGCTGAAGCACTGGATCACGCGCGAGGTGTTCAATGCCGTCTACGTGAGCCGCATCCGCACCGAGGACGAAGACCCGCTCGAGCCGCTGGTCGAGGCGCTGCGCAACGGCGACTCGCTGGTGATCTTTCCCGAGGGCACGCGCGGCAACAAGGGCGAGCCGCAGGCCTTCAAGGCCGGCCTGTACCACCTGGCCGAGCAGTTCCCCGGCGTGCAGCTGATACCCACCTGGATCGACAACGTGCAGCGCGTGATGCCCAAGGGCGAAGTGGTTCCGGTGCCGATCCTCTGCTCGGTGACCTTCGGCGCGCCGATGACGCTCGCGCCCGATGAAGAGAAACGTGCCTTCCTCGACCGTGCGCGTTCCGCCGTGATGGCGCTCAGCAAGGTGGCCGCCTGATGGGTGCGCTGCGTCAACTGACGGTGACCCAGCAGGTCGGCCTGCTGTTCGTGATCATCTTCGGGCTGCTGGCCATCGTGACCGGCCTGGCCTTCGCGCGGTCGCTGCGCGAGCTGTCGCCGGAGATGGCCGAGCTGACCGAGCGCTTCCGCCGCGAGCTGCGCGCGGTGTGGATCGGTACGGTGCTGTTCTGGGTGGCGTGGGCCTCGGGCGCATTCGTCGCGACGCTGCTGTTCGCGCTGATGAGCTTCCTCGCGCTGCGCGAGTTCATCACGCTGACGCACACGCGGCGCGGCGACCACCGCGCGCTGCTCGCGGCCTTCTTCGTCGTGCTGCCGGCGCAGTACTTCCTCGCCGGCACGCGCCACTTCGACCTGTTCACGGTGTTCATCCCGGTCTATGCGTTCGCGGCGTTGCCGATCCTCGCGGCGCTCGGCAACGACGCGACGCGTTTCCTGGAGCGCACCGCGAAGATCCAGTGGGGCACGATGGTGTGCATCTACGGCATGAGCCATGCCCCTGCACTGCTGCTGCTCGATTTCGAGGGCTACCAGGAACGCGGCGCCTTCCTGGTGCTGTACCTGGTGCTGGTGGTGGCCTGTGCGCAGGGCGTGCAGGCGCTGGCGAGCCGGCGGGTGCGGGCGCGGCCGGTGGCGCGGCAGATCGACCGCACGTTCTCGTGGCGCGCGTTCGTGATCGGCGCGCTCGGTGGCGGGCTGGTCGGCGGGCTGCTGTACTGGATCACGCCGTTCAAGCCGGCACAGTCGCTGCTGATCGGCTTCATCGCCTCCGGCTGCGGCACGCTGGGCTCGCTGGTGATGCAGGCGCTGAAGCGCGATGCCGGCGTGCGGCGCTGGGGCAACCGGGCGTCGGTGACCGGGGCGGTCGGCCTGCTGGACCGGGTGGCACCGCTCGCGTTCGCGGCGCCGGTGTTCTTCCATTCCGTGCGCTGGTATTTCGATGCCTGAGGAAATTCGCCCCCCAGTCGCTGCGCTCCTGCCCCCAAGGGGCGCCACCCCAGGGGCCCGGCAAAGCCGGTTCCCCGGGGCGTTGCTTGGTCCGGAACGACACGATGCGCATCCTGGGCATTGATCCGGGCCTGCGAACGACAGGCTTCGGCGTCGTCGACGTCGACGGTCAGGCGCTTCACTACGTCGCGAGCGGCACCATCAAGACCGATGCCGCCGACGCCGGCCACCTGCCGGCGCGGCTGAAGATCATCTTCGACGGCGTGCGCGAGGTCGCCGCGCGCTACGAGCCGCACTGTGCGTCGGTCGAGATCGTGTTCGTCAACGTGAACCCGCAGAGCACGCTGCTGCTCGGCCAGGCGCGCGGCGCGGCGCTGACCGCGCTGGTGTCGGGCAACCTCGATGTGGCCGAGTACACCGCGCTGCAGATGAAGAAAGCCATCGTCGGGCACGGCCAGGCGCGCAAGGAACAGGTGCAGGAGATGATCATGCGGCTGCTGAAGCTGCCCGGCCTGCCCGGCAAGGACGCCGCCGACGCGCTCGGCCTCGCGGTGTGCCATGCGCATGCCGCGAAGTCGTTCGCCGCGATCGACCGCGCGACGCAGCGCACGCGCACGACGCGGGCGCAGTTCAAGGCAGGGCGGACGTACTGAGGATGCGGACGATGTGGCAAGGCTTGGCGCGGCGCGTGGCCGCGGGGATCGCCTTCGTGGCCATGGCGGGCGCAGCCTGCGCGCAGGAGGGCCCGTCGTTCCCCCCGCTGGAAGCCTCCGGCCCCGCCCCCTACGTGATCGGCACCGAGGCCGATCTCGCCGCGTCGCCGAGCTGGACCGACCTCGAGGCCATCGCCCTGAAAGAGGCCCAGCTCACGCGCGGCGCCTTCGCCGGCGCCGATGGCGTGAAGATCCACTACCGGCTGTACCAGCACCGCGCCGAGACGCGCGGCGGCATCGTCATCTCCACCGGCCGCACCGAAGGGCTGGCGCTGTACCAGGAGACGGTGCGCGACCTGGTGCGCAGCGGCTACTCGGTCTACATCCACGACCACCGCGGCCAGGGCTTCTCGCAGCGGTTGCTGCCGCAGGACGATTCGATCGGGCACGTCGAGAACTTCGACGACTACGTGAACGACCTGGCCGCCTTCGTCGATGGCCCGGTGCGCGCGGCGCGTGCCGGCCGGCCGCTGCCGCTGTTCCTGCTGGCCCATTCGATGGGCGGTGCGGCGGCGGCTCTGTTCCTCGAGACCTCGCCGTCGGCGCGCATCGCGGCGCTGGCGCTCGTCACGCCGATGATGGCGCCGTGGGCCACGGGTGCCAGCAACGCCGGCGTCACGGCGCAACTGGCCGACTACCTGTGCGATGGCGGCACGATGCAGCTGTCGGGCATCGCCTGGCTGATGCCGAAGAGCTATGCCGAGGGCACGCCCTTCGACCCCGCCTACGAGTTGATCCGGCAACGCGCCCCTGATGCGCCGAACGCGCTGACCCACAGCGCGGCGCGCTTCAAGCGCCACTGGGACATGCGCGCGCAAGCGCGCTGCGACGGCCCGGACTGCGGCTCGCCGCATGCGAAGGTGGGCGGCGTGTCGTACCGCTGGTTCCAGCAATCCTGCGCCGCCGCGGAGCGGGTGCGCGGCGAGGCGGCTGCACGCATCCGCCAGCCGGTGCTGCTGCTGCAGGGCGAGCAGGACGTGGTGGTGAAGCCGTCGGCCCAGAAAACCTTCTGCGACAACCTCAACGCAGCGCACGGCGCCGGCTACTGCATCGGCCGCACGGTGGTGCAAGGCAAGCACTCGCTGCTGATCGAGGCCGACGCGGTCCGCATCCCGGTGCTGCACCGCGTGCTCGGCTTCTTCGACTGCGTGGCGAGCGGCGCGGCGCGCTGCGAGTGAGCCGTCTCCGGCCTGATGCGGCTCAGTGGTACTTGACGTAGTACCACACGCCCAGCGCGAGGATCACCAGCACCGGTAGGCCGATCGGGAACTCGGTGTAGCGCCGGCCCTCGAGCCGGAACAGCCAGGTGATGACCTCGCCGAGCAGCGTGCCGACGACCGGGCCGAACAGGAACCCGACCAGGCCGAAGCCGAGCGCCGTGCCGCCGATCCAGCGCACGAACACYGGCCGCAGGTCGGGCACGTCGATCGCCGCGTGGTACACGCCGAGCCACCAGGCCACCGCCGCACCGATCACGGCGCCGATCACCACGCCGACGAAACCCGACGCGAGGCGATCGCCGACATCCAGTCGAGCCATCGCGGCCCCGGTGCCTCAGTGCTTGCGGCGGTCGAGGCTCGAATGGCCCTCGATCGCCGGAGACGGGCGCAGGCGTTGCGGCGACAGCTCGTCGCGCGCGCGCTGCTCGAAGGACATCAGCCGGCCGAACTCGAACAGCACCAGGCCGATCAGGCCGATGCCGCCGGCCATCGCCAGCACCTGCGCGGCCGGCAGCGCATCGACGCCATGCAGCCACGGGCGCACCAGCAGGCTCGCGACGCCGATCACCGCACCGGCATGCAGGCCCACCGAGCCGGCGCGTTGCAGCGCCTCGGGCAGGCCGGTGGCCGGCCAGGCGTCCAGCGTGCCGGGCACGCGCGCGACGACGCCGATGCGGTACAGGCC
>NZ_JBFUFP010000091.1:0-10600 GCF_056403375.1 Rhizobacter sp. P2_H2 | reverse complement strand
GTGATCGGCAAGTGGCTGATGAGGGCGCCGCGCATCATCCTGCTGAACGACCCGACACGCGGCATCGACGTCGGCACCAAGCAGGAGATCTACCAGCTGCTGCGCCGGCTCGCCGACGACGGCGCGGCCCTCCTCTTCTACTCGACCGACCACGACGAGCTGATCGGCTGCTGCGATCGCGTGCTGGTGATGGTGGAGGGCCGGATCCGCCGCGAGCTCGTCGGTGCCGGGATCACCGAGCATGCGCTGGTCGGCGCGGCGCTGGACGTGGAGCCCGCATGACGGGGGCGGGCCGAGCGCCGGGCCGCCCCAAGCCGGCCCGCGTCCCCTCGGGGGACCGCCCGATGTACCCATCGGACGAGGGGCAGTCATGAATGATTGGCCGCACCGGCTGCGCGAGCACCAGGGCACGCTGCTCGCGTTCATCGGCTTCGTCGCGATGTTCGCGGTCTATGCCGCCAACCACCCGGCCGGCCTGACCGCGAATGTCGCCACCACCGCGGCGAACAAGGGCGTGCTGCTCGCGATCGTCGCGATGGCGCAGACGCTGGTCGTGCTGACCTCCGGCATCGACCTGTCGGTCGGCATGGTGCTGGTGCTCGCCAACTGCCTGGCCTCGCACCTCGTCGTCGGCACGCCAGGGCAGACGGCGCTCGGCGTGGCAGCCGTTCTGCTGGCCGGCTGCGCCTGCGGTGCGCTGAACGGGCTGATCGTGATCGTCGGGCGGCTGCAGCCGATCGTCGCGACGATCGCGACCGGCTCGGCCTTCTTCGGCCTCGCGCTCGCGCTGCGCCGCGTGCCGGGCGGCGACGTGAACGGCACGCTGGCCGACGCGCTGACCGGGCAGTTGCCGGGCGGCATTCCCGCGGCGCTCGTGCTGCTGCTCGCGCTGCTGCTGGTGGTGTGGCTGCCGTACCGCCGCTCGGTGATCGGGCGCGCGGCGGCTGCGGTCGGCTCGTCGGAGCAGGCGGCCTACATGTCGGGCGTGCCGGTGCGGCGTGCCAAGTTCGTCGCCTACGTGCTGTCGGGGCTGCTCGCGTCGGTTGCCGGGCTGTTCGTCACCTGCATCACCTGGTCGGGCGAAGCGTCGTCGGCCAACGGCAGCACCTACACGCTGTACTCGATCGCCGCGGTGGTGCTGGGCGGCGTGTCGCTGTTCGGCGGCTCGGGCAGCGCGGTCGGCGCGGTGTTCGGCGCACTGATGTTCCGCACCATCGGCGACCTGATGTTCGTGTTCAATCTCGAGCCGCTGTGGCAGCCGCTGTTCCAGGGCGCGGTGCTGTTCGCGGCGATCTGCGTGGGCGCGCTCAGGCTGCTGAAACTTCGCAACCGGCTCGATCTGTATGGATAGGCACCTGGCCAGGCACTTCCGGGGTCCGATCAGGGGCCCCATCACGTCGGCCTTCGGCTGCATCGTCGCGCTGCTGCTGCTGGGCAGCCTGTACAGCAGCAGCTTCCTGTCGCCCGAGTACCTGCTGCAGCAGCTGAAGGTGGCCTCGTTCCTCGGCGTGATCGCGACCGGCGCGATGCTGGTGATCCTGCTCGGGCAGATCGACCTGTCGGTGCCCTGGGTGGTGGCGGTCGGCGCGATGATGGCCACCGCGGCCACCGGCTGGGGGCCGTGGGGCAGCGCGTTCGCGATCCCGTTCGGCATCGCCTGCGGCGTGGTGCTCGGCCTGCTGAACGGCTTCGGCGTCGCGTTCCTGCGCATCCCGTCGATGATCGTCACGCTGGCCGTGAACGCGGTGGCGCAGGGGCTGATGGTGGTGCACACCGGCGGCTACTCGCCGCAGGATGCGTCGTCGCCGGCGATGCGCTTCATCGCGACCGGCCACAGCCTCGCCGGCATCCCGAACGCGCTGCTGGTGTGGGCGGTGGTCGGCGCGGCGGCGGTGTTCGTGCTGACGCGCACCACCTTCGGCCGCTGCGTCTACGCGATCGGCAACCGCGAGCGCGCCGCCTACCTGTCGGGCGCACGCACGCGGGCGGTCGTGATGACGGCCTTCGCGGTGGCCGGCGGGCTGTCGGCCTTCGGCGGCGTGCTGCTGGCCGGCTATGCGAGCAAGGCGGCGCAGGCGATGGGCGATCCCTACCTGCTGCCGGCGATCGCCGCGGTGGTGCTCGGCGGCACCTCGATCCTCGGCGGGCGCGGCCACTACCTCGGCACGGTGGCCGGCGTCATCCTGATCACGCTGCTGCAGTCCATTCTCTCGGTGATGCAGATCGAGGAGTGGGGGCGCCACCTGATCTACGGCGGCGTGATCGTCGCGATGCTGCTGCTGTACGGGCGGGGCGCGCCGGCGCGTTGACGCAGACGACTTCTCAGGCGTCTTCCGGATGCGTGTCCGGCGGTGGGGGCGACACGCAATGCCAAGCCGTGGCGAACAGGCACGCCGCGACGCAACACGCCGCCATCACCAACACCATCACGGCGCCACCGTCGAGGCGCGTCACGGCAGAGGGCATCACATCGTCGTTGGGATCGCCATTGTCGAGATCGCTCGACCTGCGTAGCAGCACGACGGCCAGCGTCACCAAGGTGCCCGTCGCCGCAAGGCTGGCCTTGATCGTCGTCGGGTGAGACGGCATGTTGGCGACCAGGCACTCACGTGCACCACGGACCTGCCGCACGATCGTCAGCCTGAACGGCTGCGGATTCCGTTCTTCGTCGGTCGGTCGCGCAGCCAATCTGCCGAAGAGACGCCCGAATTGCTCGCACAACCTCATGTTCGATCTCCCCGCGTTGTTCCAGATGCCGACTGAGTCACCGCGCCGGCTATCCGGTTCCCTGGCGGATCACAGCCGGGCGGTGAGGTAGGCCAGCGCCATCCGCACCGTCTCGCGCGTGGCCGCCTTCACCGAGACACCGCTCGGCCGCTCCAGCACCACCGCGTGGATCAGCGCATGCACCGCGTGCATCAGCATGTAGGTGGCGAGCTTCAGGTCCTCGACGACGATGTCGGCGCGGTGCGCCTCCAGCAGCCCGCGCAGGCGCCGCTCGATCTYGTCGACGGATTCGTCCGCGCCGGGGAACTGGTGCAGGCCGAGCACCTGCTTCTCGAGCACGCGGTGCAGGTCGGTATCGAGCTGGTGCGCCTTCACCGCCGATTCGATCACGCCGGCCAGCGCCTCCGGCAGCGACGAGCCGCGGTGCTGCAGCAGCGCGGCATCGAGCAGCGCGCTCATCTGCCGGCCGTGCCGGTCATGCAGCGCGGCGATCAGCGAATCCTTGTTCGGGAAGTACTGATACAGCGAGCCGACACTGACGCCGGCCACCTCGGCCACCGCGTTCGTCGTGGTCGCGGCATAGCCGCGCTGCACCAGAACGCGAGCCGCGGCATCGAGGATCGCGTCGACGGTGGCGCGCGAGCGCGCCTGGCGCGGTGCCTTGCGGGGCGTGAGAGGGGTGCTGGGCGGGGCGGTCTGCGGTGTGGACATCGGTTGCCGAAATGCGAGTTTCAAATACGAATAAAAACTCGCATAGTGTCGGCAAGGCGCTTCGCTGCGTCAACCCACCACCCACCTCCGCCATGTCAAGAACCCACACCTTCTTCATGCTGTTGCAGGCCACCTCCCACTGGCGATCGCTCGATGCCGCGCGGCGCGCGGCGTTCCGCGAACGCGTGCTGGTGCTGGTGTTCGAGAGCTTCCCGTCGCTGCGCCTGCGGCAGTTCGAGACCTGCGAATCGCGCTGGGACACCCAGTGCGCCGAGGTCGCGGTCTGGGAGACCCCCGACCTCGACGAGTACCACGCCGCGGTCGAGGCGCTGCACGGATGCGAGTACTTCGGCCTGCCGTACTTCGAGGTCATCAACGTGATCCCGACGCACGGAGAGTGCTGGCGAGAGGACGACTTTGCGGTGTCGCAGTCGTGCGCGCTGTGAGCACCGGCTGCGGCGCCAGGTGAACGTGCGCCCGCCGCACCGTGTCGAGCGGGCTGGCGGCGGCGCATCCGACCGGCGCGGCGAGATCCCAGTGCACGATCTTCAGCCACATCGCCGCCCGCAGCGATTCGCCGGTGGCGAGCCAGCCTTCGTTGAGGCTGCCATTGAGCATGCGCTTGCCGGCCTCGAACAGGTCGGCCGGCTCGAAGCGGCCGCGCGCATGGTGCAGGCAGACCGCGTAGGCGAACTCGCGCGGGCGCGGCAGGCGTGCCAGCACCGCATGCGCCGGCGCCGAGGCGCGCAGCGCCAGCTGGCTCTCGATCAGCTCGATGCCGGCGGTGTATTCGCCGCACTGCACGCACCACGCCAGGTAGTCGTCCAGCGCGAGCTGGTGGGGCGTCAGGCGCCGCTCGCCGCGCGCGAGGTTGGCGCGCCAGGCCGCCTGGGAACGACGCGCGCCGGACCAGTCATCGCAGGCCGCCTCGCCGCCGTGCAGCCACCGGGCCATCGCCCGCGTCGCGTGCAGGTTCGGGCGCATCGTGCGCGGCTCGCCGCTCTCCCCCAGCGCGAGGACTTCATCGCCGGATTCCCGGCGCAGCTCCCGGCCGGCCTCGCCGCTGTTGATCGCATGGTCGAGCCACCCGATCACGCGCGGCAGCACCGGCGCGATGTCCTCGTGCAGGCCGACGAGCCAGCAATACACCAGCTTGTGCAGCGCGGTGGCAGCCAGGTAGCCCATCGGGCGGTAGAGCTGGAAATCGATGTCGAGAAGCTGCCGCAACAGCGCACGGTCGGCGTGCAGGAAGGCTTCTTTCTCGATTCGGGGGTCGAACGGCATGGCATCTCCTCGGGGGCGCGCGGCGCACCAGCGCACAGGATGAGCGCCAACTGCGAAGAGAAATTGCAGAAGGCCCTCCGCAGCGCGGCCTGGCGGGCCAGTGCAAACCCTGCCCCGATGGCCGTCAGGCCCTAAAATCCGCGCTTTCCCCGCTGGCTTCCCGACCCGGGCGGCGTGCGGGCCCCGAACGGAGCCGAACCCATGGACACCCGCACCTCCCCGATCCGCCTGCGCCTGGAGCGCGTGCGCGACGCGCTGAAACAGCACCAGCTGGCTGCACTGCTGGTGCCATCGAGCGATCCGCACCTGTCCGAGTACCTGCCGGGGCGCTGGCAAGGGCGCGAATGGCTGTCGGGCTTCACGGGTTCGATGGCCACGCTGGTCGTCACCACCGAGCGCGCGGCGCTGTTCGCCGACAGCCGCTACTGGGTGCAGGCCGAGGCCGAACTGGCCGGCACCGGCATCGAGCTGGTGAAGATCCCGAGCGGCGCTGCCACCCACCACGTCGAGTGGCTGGCCAGCCAGGTGCCCGCCGGGCAGGGGGTGGCCGTCGACGGCGCGGTGCTGGGCCTGGCGGCGGCGCAGCAGCTGCGCACCGCGCTGACGCGCGCCGGCGTGCCGCTGCGCACCGACCTCGACTTGCTGGAAGACGTGTGGCCCGATCGCCCGGCGCTGCCCGAAGCGCCGGTCTACGAGCATGCCGCTCCCCACGCGCCGCTGGCCCGCAGCGCCAAGCTGGCGGAGGTGCGCCGCGCGATGGCGGTGCACGGCGCGACGCAGCATTTCGTCTCCACCGTCGACGACATCGCCTGGATCTTCAACCTGCGCGGCTCCGACGTCAGCTACAACCCGGTGTTCCTGGCCCACGCGCTGATCGGCCTGCACGGCGCGACGCTGTTCGTCGGCGTCGGCAAGGTGCCGGCAGCGGTGCAGGCGGCGCTCGCCGCCGACGGCGTGCAACTGGCCCCGTACACCGAGGCGGCTGCCGCGCTGGCCCGGCTGGGCGCCGAGGCCACGCTGCTGATCGACCCGCGCCGCATCACGCTCGGCCTGCGCGAGAACGTGCCGGCCGCCGTGAAGGTGGTCGAGGCAATCAACCCGAGCACGCTGCTGAAGAGCCGCAAGAGCCCCGCCGAGGCCGCCTTCGTGCGCGACGCGATGGCGCAGGACGGTGCCGCGATGTGCGAGTTCTATGCGTGGTTCGAGCAGGCGCTCGGCAAGGAACGGATCACCGAGCTGACGATCGACGAGCAGCTGAGCGCCGCGCGGGCGCGCCGGCCCGGCTTCGTCGGCCTGAGCTTCAACACCATCGCCGGCTTCAACGCCAACGGCGCGATGCCGCACTACCGGGCGACGCCCGAATCGCACGCGGTGATCGAGGGCGACGGCCTGCTGCTGATCGATTCCGGCGGCCAGTACCTGGGCGGCACCACCGACATCACCCGCGTCTGGCCGATCGGCACGGTATCGGCCGCGCAGCGGCGCGACTACACGCTGGTGCTGAAGGGCACGCTGGCGCTGAGCCGCGCCCGCTTCCCGCGCGGCACGCTGTCGCCGATGCTCGATGCCATCGCGCGTGCGCCGCTGTGGGAGCACGGCCTCGACTACGGCCATGGCACCGGCCACGGCGTCGGCTACTTCCTGAACGTGCACGAGGGCCCGCAGAGCATCAGCAAGGCGATCCCCGAGCCGCAGATGGCGATGGAGCCCGGCATGATCACCAGCATCGAGCCCGGCCTGTACCGCGGCGGCCAATGGGGCGTTCGCATCGAGAACCTGGTGCTGAACGTCGCGGCGGACACGCCCGAGAACGGTGCGTTCGGCGAGTTCCTCGGTTTCGAGACGCTGACGCTGTGCCCGATCGACACCCGCTGCATCGACCACAGCCTGCTGCGCGCCGACGAGGCCGCCTGGCTGAACGACTACCACCGCGTGGTGCGCGAGCGGCTGTCGCCGCTGGTGAGCGGCGAGGCGCTCGCCTGGCTGGTGGCGCGCACCGAACCGGTCTGACGCCGCGGGAGCGGCCCCGGGCCGGTGCGCCCCGTCGTGCCGACCCGCAGCCTGTCCCCGTGTTTCGACGCTTCGTCTCAGCGCGCTGTCGCCGGCGCGGGCGGCTGCCTACAGTTCACTCCAACGCAACACACACACCGCTGGAGACTGACATGTTCGACCGCCTCTTCGCCCCGCTGCTGACCTTCACCGTGCTGATCGCCGCGACGCTGTCGATCGCGATCGCGATGCTCGAGGAAGGCCGCGCCGGCACCACGCAGCAGGCCAGCGCCGAAGTCGTCACGCTGCCGATGGTCACGATCACCGGCAAGCGCGTGCAGAGCGTCGCCGAAGCCACGCAGGCGATGCGCACGACGATGCAGTGAGCAACCGCCGGAGCCGGCGCTTCACATGTGCCGGAACACGTGCACGTAGCTGCGGCTCACCGGCAGCAGCTCGCTGCGGCCCTTGATGTGCACGTCGGCCGTCTCGTTCGGCCCGCGCACCACCTGGGCCACCTGGTGCAGGTTCACGATCACCGAGCGGTGCACCTGCACGAAGCACTCCGGATCGAGCTCATCGGCCAGCTCGCGGATCGTGCGGCGGATCAGCGCTTCGCCGCCCTCCCACACGACCAGCGTGTACTTCTCGTCGGAGCGCAGGTAGGCCACCTGCTCGACCGGGATCAGCCGCACGCTGTTGCCCACCGACGCCTTGATCCACTGCAGCCACCCCGCCTGCCGCTGCGCCGGTGACTGGCGGCGCAGTTCSGCCGACATCTTCTCGATCGCGGCCTCCAGACGGTCGTCCGCCGCGGGTGCGGCGCCGTCGGTGCCGAGCCGTTGCCGCAGCCGCTGCACCGTATCGGCCAGGCGCTCCTCGTCGAACGGCTTCACCACGTAGTCGATCGCCCCCTGCTCGAAGGCCGTCACCGCGTACTGCTCGTAGGCGGTGACGAACACCACCTGGGCCCGCCGCGCGATCGAGCGCGCCGCCTCGACGCCGTTCAACCCCGGCATGTGCACGTCGAGGAACACCACCTGCGGCGCATGTTCATCGAACAACTCCACTGCCTCGCGGCCGTTGCGCGCCTCGGCGACGATCGTGAGCTCCGGCCACAGGCGCTGCAGCATCCCGCGCAGGCGCTCGCGCAGCAGCGGCTCGTCGTCGGCGATCAGCGCGGTGGGGTTCATGGTGCCGCTCCAGGGTCCAGCTTCGCGAACTGCGGACTGGGATCGGGCAGCACCAGCGTGGCGCGCAGGCCGTGCGGCGTCTCGTCGCAGAGTTCCAACCTGGCCGCATCGCCATAGGTGGCCTTCAGCCGCTCGCGCAGGTTGGCGAGGCCGGTGCCGGGCGCGGCCTTCTCGTCCATGCCGGCGCCGGTGTCGCTGACCCAGACCTCGACGCAGGCCTGCCGCGCATCGGCACGGGCACCGACCTCGATGCGGCCGCCCGTCTCGCTCGGGTCGATGCCGTGGCGCACCGCGTTCTCGACCAGCGTCAGCAGCGCCATCGGCGGGAACGGCAGGCCTGCCAGCGCATCGGGCACCGCGACGTCGAAGGCCAGCCGGTCCGGCATGCGCATGCGCATCAGCTCGAGGTAGGCGCGCACCAGCCCGATCTCGTGGCCGAGCGTGCTGCTGGTCTGCGCGAGGCTGGGCATCGTGGCGCGCAGGTAGGCGATCAGGCTGTTCAGCACCGGGCCGGCCCGTTCGGAGCCCGACTCCACCAGCTGCTGCACGTTGGCCAGCGTGTTGAACAGGAAATGCGGCTCGACCTGTGCATGCAGCAGGCGCAGCCGCGCGTCGAGCGCCTGTTTCTCGAGCGTGCTGCGTTCCAGCTCGAAGGCCAGCGCCTGCGAGCGGGCCTGGGCATCGCGTTCGCGGTAGAGCGCACCGAGCGCGAGCGTCAGGCCGACGGCGAGGCCGGTGGTGGCGATCGAGAAGAAGCCCCACAGCAGGCCTTCGTTGCGCTGGAAGCTGGTGACATCGCCCTGCACCATCACCAGGTAGGCGACCAGCGTAGCGACCGGCGCGGTGATGACGACGGCCGCCACCTGAACGACCCAGCGCGGCAGCCAGCGCGACGGCCAATGCCCGGCGATGTCGAAGGCCACCAGCAGCATCAGGCCGACGAAGATGCTGCGGCCCCAGACGCTGAGGAAGGGCGTCACGAAGATCGGGTTCAGTGCGATCGCGGCGACGGTGGCGACGATCAGGTTGATCGCGATGCGGCGTGGGGTCAGCGAAGCCCACAGCCGGGCAAGGTGGCGCGCGGGCGGAGCCGGCGGAGCGGGGGCAGCGGGGGCAGCGGGAGGAACGGACGGAACGGGCTTCATGGGATGCCACGATACGGCGCGGGGGCCCGGCCCGGCAAGCCGCGCAGCCCGGTGTGCGACAGACGGCGGATCCCGGGGTGCGAGTGACGGCAGGTTTCGCCCTCACGGGCGAGTCACTTTCATTTGAAGCCCAAATGAAAGTAACCAAAGCAAAGGGCCTCAATACAACACCATACGGTTCGTCCAGTCTCGCTGCGGACAACACTGACGCTTCGGCTGGTGCCCCACCTTCATTGGGATTGTTGGCCGTTCTTCTCCACCCAGCTCGCTACGCATCGCCAAGATGACGCAGCCCTCGCAGGGACTAGACGATGCGACGCGTAGCGAGCGAGTCGAGTGAAGCGGGAGAGCAACAATCCCAATGAACGGGGATGTGCAGCCGAAGCGTCAGTGTTGTCCGCAGCGAGACTGGACGAACCGTATGGTTTTCCAAGCCCTTTGCTTTGGTTACTTTCATTTGGGCTCAAATGAAAGTGACTCGCCCGCCGGGGCGAGACCCGGCACTGCCACGCAGTGATCACCCCCGGAGGATGAACTCCACCACCTGCCCCCGCGTCCCCGGATCATCATCGAACCCCCCATGCGTCGTGCTGGTGCWCACCGGCCCCGGCGACACCCACGCCGTGGTGTTCGGCAAGCCCTTCGCAGCAGCATCGAAGAAGCGCTGCATCCCCAGAATCGGCGTCGTGCTGCCCCCCTCGAACGATTCGCTGACGAGGTACAGCAGCGAGCGCCGGTACGGCCCGCAGGTGTGGTCCTGCTGCTCGGCACGTTCGCTCAGGTGGAACTGCTGGTAGCGCCTGACGACACCCGATTCGAGGTGCGGCCGCACGCAGCGTTCGAAGGTGTCCACGCGCACCGCCGGCGCCAGGAAGCTCACCGATTCGAAGCGCATGCCCTCCTGCGCCAGCCGATCGATCATCAGGCTCGCGACGATGCTGCCGGCCGAATGCCCGACGAAATGCATGCGGATGCGCTTGTCGGCCACGCCATGCTTGAAATGCCCGTACAGCAGCACCGCACCGGCCTGCTCGTCGTCCGGCACACCCGGCTTGTACGCACTCATCGCATCGGCGTTCTGCTTCATCTCGCCCCAGATGCGCGTGCCGGGACGCGACAGCACGCGCTCCAGCCGCTCGTTCCACCAGGCCGCCATCGACGAGCCGGCGGCGGTGCTGCGCGGCACGTCGCGGATCGCATCATCGATGCAGTTCAGCGCACTCGTGAAGAAATCCGTCTCCCACATCAGGAAGATCGGAAAGATCTTCTGCTCGTACAGCATCGGGATCCACTGCGCCGCGATGTCGGCCGCGGCAGACTCGCCGACCAGGCCGCCGTGCGCAAAGATGCAGACGTCGACCACGCCGTCCTGCAGCCCCCATTGCTTGCGCGCCTGCGCGAGCTGCACGTCGACGATCGCGCGCACGTCGTCGGGCCGGGTGCGGAATACGCCGCTGTTGCTCAGCGCGCCGTTGTTGCCCATGTTGACGATGAACGGCGACAGCTCGCGGTTGCGCAGCACCTCGCTCGCCGCGAGCGCGACACGGCCGG
>NZ_JBFUFP010000090.1:0-10664 GCF_056403375.1 Rhizobacter sp. P2_H2 | reverse complement strand
GGCGTCGTCAGCGTGCTGACGCTCGCGGTGCAGCTGTTCGCGTTGCCGGCGCTGCCGCCGCGCGACAACCCGAGCCTGCGCGTGCTCGGCGAGCTGCTGCGGCGCCCGCCGGTGCGCGTGGCGCTGCTGGCCGTGCTGCTGGTGGTGTCGGGCCACTTCGCGGGCTTCACCTACATCCGCCCGCTGATGGAGCACGTCACCCACCTGTCGGTGAGCGCGGTCTCGGCGGTGCTGCTGGGCTACGGCATCGGCGGCTTCTTCGGCAACTTCGCCGGCGGCTGGATCGCGCAGCGCAGCGAGCGCCATGCCATCGTGGCGGGTGGCGTGCTGATCGCGCTGCTGGCGGCCACGCTGCTGGTCGGCGGCAGCTCGTCGTGGGTCACCGCGATTGCCGTGCCGCTGTGGGGCTTCGCGTTCGGCGCGTTCCCGGTGGGCTTCCAGACCTGGATCGTGCGGGCTGCGCCCGACCAGGCCGAAGGGGCCGGTGGCCTGCTGGTGGCGGCGTTCCAGATCGCGATCGCGAGCGGTGCCATCGGCGGCGGGCTGCTGGTCGACCACATCGGCGCGCTCGGCGGGCCGGCCTTCGCGGTGGCGGCGCTGACGCTGGGCACCTTGCTGACGCTGCGCCACGGGCCGCGGCCGGTGCGGGCCTGATCGAGGGGCCACGACCGTGAACGACACCACCAGCCGCCGCATCGTGCTCGCCGCGCATCCGCACGGCCTGCCGACGGTAGATGATTTTCGGCTCGAGACGCAGCCGGTGCCTGCGCCGGGCGAGGGCCAGGTGCTGCTGCGCACGCTGTTCCTGTCGATCGATCCGTACATGCGCAACCTGATGGAGCCCGTCGGCCCGGGCTACGCGCCGCCGGTGGCGATCGGCGCAGCGATGGTCGGCGGCACGGTGAGCCGGGTGATCGCGTCGAGGCACCCGCGCTTCGCAGTGGGCGAGCTGGTGCTCGCGAACGCGGGCTGGCAGGACCAGGCGCTGTCGAACGGTGACGACCTGCTGGTGCTGGGCGACATGGCGCAGCCGTCTCTCGCGTTGGGCGGCCTGGGCATGACGGGCTTCACCGCGCAGGTCGGGCTGGGAGACATCGGCCAGCCGCGCGCCGGGGAAACCGTGGTCGTGTCGGCGGCGACCGGGGCGGTCGGATCGGTGGCGGGTCAGCTCGCCAGGCTCAAAGGCGCGCGCGTGGTCGGCATCGCCGGTGGGGCCGACAAGTGCCGGTACGCGGTGGAGGTGCTCGGCTTCGACGCCTGCATCGACCGCCGCGGCGCGCAGTTCGCCGAGCGCCTCGCCGCGGCGTGCCCGGCCGGCATCGACGTGTACTTCGAGAGCGTCGGCGGTGCCGTCTTCGATGCGGTGCTGCCGCTGCTGAACGTCGGTGCGCGCGTGCCGGTGTGCGGGTTCATCGCGCACTACAACGAGGCCGAGCCGACGACCGGGCCGGATCGCCTGCCGCAAGTGCACGCCGCGCTGCTGCAGAAACGCATCCGCATGCAGGGCTTCATCGTGCTCGACCACTATGGCGAGCGCTTCGACACCTTCCGCCGCGAAATGGCGCAACGCGTCGCCGAAGGCACGGTGACGCTGCGCGAGGACATCGTCGACGGGCTGGAGAACGCACCGGCCGCATTGCGCGGGCTGCTGGAAGGGCGCAACTTCGGCAAGCTCGTCGTGCGCGTGGCGCAGGACTGAGTCACTGCATCACTTCTGCAGAAGAGACGCGATGGCGCGCGTGACCTCCGGCGTGGTCGGCGTGAAGACCACCAGGCTCAAGCCGTCGGCCGCATCGACCGAGTAGGTCGAGTACTCGAACGACAGCGGGCCGGCGACCGGGTGCGTGATGCGCTTGTGGCCGACCCAATGCCGGCTCACCTCGTTCTCGGCCCACATGCGGCGGAAGTCGGCGCTGCACGCCTGCAGCTCGGCGGCGAGCGCGGCGGCTTCGGCGGAGCCGCCGGTGCGGGCCACGTCGATGCGAAACACGGAAAGCGCAAAGCGCGCGCCCGACTCCCAGTCGGGCCAGTGGCCGCGGGTGCGCAACTCGCCGAACAGGCGCCGCAGCAGGTTGCGCTCGCCGACGGGCAATGCGGCGTAGTCGGTCAGCACCGCCGCAGCGGCGGCGTTCCACGCGACGATGTCCCAGGTGGGCGTCTTCACGACCGCGGGGCTGGTGGCAAACGAATCGAGCACGCGTTGCAGCGCCGGTTCCACTGCCGACGGCGGGGCCGGGCTGAGCGGCGGCGGCCGCTGCTGCGCGAGCAGGAACAGCATCTCGCGGCTGGCGGCGTCGAGTTCCAGCGCGTGCGCGAGCCGCTCCAGCACGTCATCGGAAGGCGGGCCGCCGCGGCCTTGCTCCAACCACGTGTACCAGGTCACGCTCACCGCGGCGCGTGTCGCGACCTCTTCGCGCCGCAGCCCCGGCGTGCGGCGCCGGCCGGGCGCATCGGGCCCGGGCTGCAGGCGCGCGCGGCGATCGCGCAGGAACGCGCCGAGGGTGAGCACCGTGTCGGGCAGGGTGTCAGCCGTCATGCCTGTTAGCTCTCATACCTGTATACGTTCTCGGCTTTTCGTGGCCCGTGCAACGAAGGACAGTACGCCCCTTCATTCATCGGGAGTCAGTATGCGTGTATTCGTGACGGGAGCCACCGGCTTCATCGGGTCGGCCATTGCGCGGGAGCTGCAGGCCGCAGGGCACCGCGTGCTCGGGCTGGCGCGCAACGACGCAGCGGTGGCCGCGCTGGAGGCGATGGGCGTCGAGGCGCATCGCGGCGAGCTGGCCGACATCGACAGCCTGGTCGCCGGCGCGACGGCCTGCGACGGCGTGATCCACATGGCGTTCATCCATGATTTCAGTGCGTATGCGGCGTCGGTCGAGGCGGACCTGCGCGCGGTGGACGCGATGCTGCGGGCGCTCGAGGGCACGGGCAAGCCCTTCGTCGGGACCTGCGGCACGGCGTTGCTGGCGAACGGGCGCCTCGGCACCGAAGCCGACGCCCCGGTGCCCGGTGCCGCGGGCCACATGCGTGCCGCGTCGGAGGCGAAGGTGCTGGCTGCGGCGGCGACCGGTGTGCGATCGAGCGTGGTGCGCCTGGCGCCTACGGTGCATGGCACCGGCGACCACGGCTTCGTGCCGGCGCTGATCGACATCGCGCGCCGCACCGGCTTTGCCGCGACCATCGGCGATGGCGCGAACCGCTGGCCGGCGGTGCACCGTTCGGACGCGGCGCGGCTCTACCGGCTGGCGCTGGAGCGCGCGAAGCCGGGCTCGCGCCTGCACGGCGTGGCGGAAGAAGGCGTGCCGATGCGCGAGATCGCCGAAACGATCGGGCGCGGGCTCAAGCTGCCGGTGCGCAGCCTCACGCCGGACGAAGCCCTCGTGCATTTCGGCTGGATCGCCCGCTTCGTCGCGATCGACAACCCGAGCAGCAGCGAGTTCACGCGCAGCACGCTGGGATGGCAGCCGAGCGGCCCCGGCCTGCTGGAGGACATGCGGGACAACGGGTACTTCAGCGCCTGAGCGCGGTCCCGATCGCCTGGTCCAGCAGTTCCAGCCCCAGGTCGATCTCGCCGTCGCTGACCGTCAGCGGCGGCGCCACGCGGAACACGCCGCCCATCGCCGGCAGCTTGACGATGTTCATGCTGAGCCCGAGCTTCATGCACTCGCGCGTGATCGCCTCGCCGAGCTCGAACGCCGGCTCCTTGGTGTCGCGGCTCTTGACCACCTCCAGCCCGAGCAGCAGGCCGCGGCCGCGCACATCGCCGATGCATGCGTGCCGCGATTGCAGCTTCCGCAGTCCCTGCGCGAGCCGCTCGCCGGCGACGCGGGCGCGCTCGACCAGCCCATCGCGCTCCACCACCTCCAGCACCTTCAGCCCGACCGCCGCCGGCAGCGGATCGGACACGTGCGTCGTGTAGAACAAAAAGCCGCGCGCATGGGCTTCTTCCTCGATCGCCGCGGTGGTCACCATGGCGGCCAGCGGCAGCCCGGCGCCCAGCGTCTTCGACAGCGTCAGGATGTCGGGCGCCACGCCGTCGCGCTCGCACGCGAACATCAGCCCGGTGCGGCCAACGCCGGTCTGCGCCTCGTCGAGGATCAGCAGCATGCCGCGCTCGACGCACTTCTGCTTCAGCGCCGCCATGTAGCCCGGCGGCAGCTCGAGGATGCCGCCGCTGCTGAGGATCGGCTCGGCGATGAACGCCGCCAGCGCACCGGTGGATTGGCGGTCGACCTGCTCGAAGCCGTCGTCGAGCTCGCGGCGCCAGTCGAGCGTGCCGTCGGGGTGGGTGAAGCGCGGCCGGTACGCATTCGGCGCCGGAATGGCCATCGAGCCGACCGAGGCCGGCCCGTAGCCCTTGCGCCCGGCGCTGTAGGTGGCTGAGGCCGCGGCCCCCGTCATGCCATGCCATGACTGCGTGAAGCCCACCACCTCGTGCCCGCCGGTCACCAGCTTGGCCATGCGCAACGCGGCCTCGTTCGATTCGGCGCCGGTGCTCAGCAGCAGGCAGCGTTCGAGCCCTGCCGGCGCATGGCGCGCGATCCGTGCCGCCAGTTCGACGACCGGGCGCGACAGCATGCCGCTGAACAGGTGATCGAGCGAATGGATCTGCTCGGTGACGACCGCCGCGATGTCCGGGTGCGAGTGCCCGAGCACCGCGCTCATCTGCCCCGACGTGAAATCGAGGATCGCCCGTCCGTCGGCGTCGTAGACGAAGCTGCCCTTCGCGCGCTCGATGATCAGCGGCTCGAAGCTGCCGCCATAGCGGATCAGGTGCCGGCGCGCTTGCTGCCAGAACTGCGGGTCGTCGTTCCTGCTCATGATGGTGCGGGCCTCGTGGTGGAGTTGTGGCATCTTGCGCACCGGCACGCGCTTCGGGAAGCGAATAGTTTTGGAACGAGCCATCAGGAGAATTCATACCGTGGGCCAGTCACTCGACATCGACCTGCTGCGCAGCTTCGTGGCCATTGCCGAGACCGGCGTGCTGGGCCAGGCGGCCGCGCGCGTCGGGCGCACGCAGTCGGCGCTGAGCATGCAGATGCAGCGGCTGGAGGGCGTGGTCGAGCAGCCGCTGCTGTTTCGCACCGGGCGCGGCGTCACGCTCACCGCGGCCGGCGAGCGGTTGCTCGCGCATGCGCGGCAACTGCTGGCGCTGCACGACGAGACGCTGGCCGAGTTGCGCGGCGAGCAGCTGTCGGGCGTGTTGCGCTTCGGCTGCCCGGACGACTATGCGGTGGTGTTCCTGCCGCACCTGCTGCGCGGTTTCGCGAGCCTGAACCCGCGCGTGCAGCTGGAGGTGGTGTGCGCGCCGACGCCGCGCCTGCGCGAGTTGCTGGCGCGGCATGCGATCGACCTCGCGCTGGTGTCGGTGATGGCGTCAGCGGACGATGCCGACGTGATCCGCCGCGAGCCGCTGGTGTGGGTGGGGCAGCGCGGCGGCAGTGCTGCATCGCTCGACCCGCTGCCGCTCGCGCTCGGCGCGCCGGATGCGTTCGACCACCAGGCGCCGCGGCAGGCGCTCGAGGCCGCGGGCAGGGCCTATCGGCTGGCCTGCGCGAGCAGCAGCCTCACCGGGCTGGTGGCGATGGTGCGATCGGGCCAAGCCATCACGGTGCTCACGCAGACCGCCGTGCCCGACGACCTGCAGGTGCTGCCGGCCGATGCCGGGCTGCCGGCGCTGCCGACGGTCGGCATCGCGCTGGCCTTCGACCGCGAGCAGCCGTCGGCGCTGGTGTCGGCCTTCGGGTCGCATGTGCGGCAGGCCTTGCCTCTCGCGTAGTGCAGCGACGCAGGCCCGCTACAGTTCCGCACCACCCCGACGGAGTCCACCTTGCACACCGGCACCTGCCTCTGCGGCACCATTCACTACGAGATCGACGGCCCGATCGGCGCGGCCCTCTACTGCCACTGTTCGCGCTGCCGCAAGGCGAACGGCGCGGCCTTCGCGGTGACCGCGCCGGTCGCGGCGAAAGACCTGCGCTTCGTCGCGGGCGAGGCGTCGCTGAAGAGCTTCAGCACCGCCGAAGGCATCCACCGCGTGTTCTGCGCCGAATGCGGCTCGCCGATCCTGAGCCGGCGCGATTCCGCGCCCGACGTGGTCCGGCTGCGCGTCGGCAGCCTGAACACGCCGCTGCCGCAGGCGCCGTCGGCCCACATCTTCGTCGGCTCCAAGGCCGAGTGGTTCGAGATCCACGACGGGCTGCCGCAGCATGCCGAGCGGCCCGTGCAGCCATGAGCGCAACGGCTGCGGCGGTAAAGGGTTCACTGGCGGTGCTGCTTTCGTGCGCAGCAGGTGCGGCCATCGCGGCACAGCCATTCGAGGGGCCGAACTGCGACCTGGTGGAGCCGCCGGCCGAAGCGGGGGACATCATCGCTCCGAACGGCAGTCCGGTCGCGCTGTCAGGTCGCGTCTTTCCGCGACTCTCCGACATTCCAGCCGGGTACACCGGATGCCAGGTGCTGTGGTCCGTCATCGGCAACGGGCCACGGAATCGCGCGCTCATTGCGCTTCGCGAGGGCCGTGTCGAGGCGGTCCGGCCGAGTCCCCCGGTGCCTCTGTGCGCACCGGGTGAGAAGACCATCGATACCGGTTGCTCGCCTCGGCAACTGGGGCTGCTGGTGTCGTTTCCCGCGGGTTGCGCCAAGCGAGCGGCCGATGCGAGGCGCATCCCCGTCGACTGCATGCAGGCGTTCCAGCGCGAATACGCCATCTACGACCTGCTGGAAGAGTGAGCGCGATGCCGGTCGACCAGCTCGGCAGCAGCTTGAACGGTTCTTTCTGATTCCACCTGCTCGGCCCAAGGAAATGGCGTCTCTGCTCGATGTGCGACGACGGGAGAGTTCGAAGCCCGCGCTGCGCTCATGTTTGGTGTCTTGCTCTTTGGTTGGGCTTTCGTTGCGATGACGGGCGAGGTAGTCCGAGGGTTTGCCGGAATTTCGCGGGGTAAGGATTTGCGCGCAGACTGACATTTCCCGATTTCATCTAGTAGCGCAGCAAGGAGTGCCACTATGGGCGGCAACAAGCGACTTCTCGAAGAGGATGAAGCCAAGCGCTACGCCGCTGTGCAGTTCGCAATTGAGCTGGGTGTACTTGAACGCTGCGAGTACCACGACGACGTAGTTTTCGAAGGTTCTGGCGATCTCGATGCAGCATATCGAGCGGCAGCTGCTTCGTATAAGCGGGGGGAGCACAGCATCTTCGCGWGCCAGCGTGAGTTCACGGACTACATCAAGCTCGTGGTGCGCGATCATCCCGCCGACGAGTGCCCAAGTTGCGACAGGTTGGAACTGGATTCAGATTCCTAACCCAATATCTTCGGAGCGAGCATGCAGAGATGTTGGCAACAGCTTGTCGCCCGCTTGGCTGCAATGATCGTGAGTGGGGTCGCGGCGAGTTGCGATGCGGCACCTCCACTCGCACCGTTTGGCCTTCCCGAGATCTGTCGTGCCACGGTATCTGTCTTGATGGGCAGGCAGGTGAAGTTGATCAAAGTGGACCAAATGGAAGGTGATGTAGTCGCGGTTCACTATGTGCGCCCTGACGACAAGACGCGTTGGGACTATCGCTGTAAGACGGTCGGACAGAGAGTACTTTGGGCATCGCTCACCGGCCGCTGGCGCGACCATCCAATGGATGAGGTTCTGAGCTTCGCGGTAGTCGGTACGACTCTTAAGATCGATCAGCGCTTCACCGACGGCTCGGGTTCAACCAAGTCTTTCTCAGTGCGAGACTTCAGGGATTGATGGGCGCGCGATCGGATCTCGTGTGAACAGCTAACCATGGAGATGCACAGATCACTGGTCCAACGAATGATGGATCGCGTGCTTGAGCGACCTCAAATGGAGTACGTCGAGGCCAAGATGGGGCTCTTCCCTGATCAACTACTGGCTCAGGACGATGCCGACTTTTTGTACGAACGAACCAAAAGCATCCGACGCGGAATCACGCAGGCTTGGTCAATCAGTGATTGGGTGAGATCCGAGGGATCGCCATTTCGCAGCCATGCCGCGGCCGAGCAAGACTTTTTGATCCTCTTTACGAGCCGGGAACTCTATATGGGTCACGGTCTCATGATGCGTAGCCTGTATCCCAGTCATCGATTCAACTACCCAGACGGGGAACTGGGTCAGCGCGTCGAGCGATTCATGCCTCTGCAGAACGTCTTCATTGCTTCCATCGCTGACTTCGAGCGCCTGGTTGGACACGTGCAAGCGTCAGGGCGCCCCTTGGCAGCAATTCTCAAAGAGGCCGCCGCCGACAACTTGAACTCGTCGACCGGAAAGTATCTCTTGGGTATGCACCTCGATGGCAAACCGGGTCGCAAGGGCACAGACCTCGCACGAAACGCGCTGCGCGCGTGCGCTGAACGCCTCCACCGAGCAATCGATCCGTCGGGTGAGGCACCCATTCCTGAATTCGATTGACGTGCGGCACCGTTGCTCAAGGTGAGACATCCTCATTGCGTGATGCGCTCGGCCGGCCGTTGATGCGCTCGTGGATCGTTTGTGCGATCGGCAAAGGGAAACAAGTTCCCATTTGCCGTTTCTGCAATCGTCCGCAGTAGCGGGCGGCCTCCCTCTTAGTTGCTGACGCCACTGGCCGACGAGGCCGGCGGCGACGGCGGGGTCGGCGTCGGCTTGACCAGCGCGGTGGCCTGCCACGTGCCGGTGTCGTCGGTCGCCGGGCCGGCCAGCGTGCCCGACAGGCTGCCGTCGGCCGCCAGCGTGCCGGTGCCGGTCAGCACGGTGCTGCCGGCCGCCAGCTTCAGCGTCAGGCTGCCGTCGGCGGCTTGCGTGCCGGTCACGTCGTAGACCGTCTTGCGGGCGTGCGGCTTGCCGCCATGGCTGCCCCAGGGCGTGATGCTGCTCGCGTCGCCGCCGGCCGCCGTCACCTTCTCCTGGTAGCTCGTCACCAGCGCGGTGGTGTCGGTCCTGAATTGCTCGGTGCGGGTCTTCACCGCATCGATGAAGGTCTTGATCGCGGCGCGCTGCGCCTCGTTCAGGCGGTGGCCGGCGTCGGGCGTGGCGGCCGCATCGAGTGCGGCCTTCAGCGTGGCCTGCAGCGCCTCGACATCGGTCTTGTAGGCCGTCTTCAGCGCTTCGAGCGCGGTGGCGAACTCGGCCTGCAGCGCGGTCACCGCATCGCTCGGCGTCGCGGTCAGCTTGCCGCCGACCAGCTTGCCGGTGAGGGCGGTGCTGCCGTCGTCCTGCGCGACGCTCTGCAGCACCAGCGTGCCGTCGAGGGCCTGGCCTGCATCGGTGCCCGCATCGACCTTGGCCGCGAAGGTGTACAGCGCGGCCTCGACGTGGCTGCCGTTGAAGCGGCTGCCTTCACCGGTGGTGGTGCGCACCGACAGGCCGGCGGCCGACTCGCTGACGGTGACCGATGCGGCCGAGGCCGACTCGCCATCGGCGCTCTTGTCGGCGCCACCGCAGCCGAAGAGCAGGGCGCTGGACAGGGCCAGCGCGGACCATTTGAATGCGGACGTGGGCTTCAGCAACTTCATGAGTGACAACTCCTCTGATGCGTTCTTGGATGAAGCGCACTGCGTGGAGCGGTGCGCCGGTGGGTACTGCCGGCGCAATGTAGGTTGGCGATTGCACGCTGTCGTCGCTTCGTAAGCCGCTTCGGCCTGCACTTACCAAATGCACGGAAAGTGGGGGAGCCGCTTACGCGCGGCACTGAATTCACACGACTGTGTCGTCGTTGAAATAGTCTGTCACCCCATGGGTCCATCCCGGCACGTTGACGTAGTAGCGCACGGCCTTGCCCTGGCCGGTCGTCCACAGCAGGCCGTGCCGCACCAGGTCGGCCAGGTCGCGGGTCGCCGTCGGCTTCGAGGTGCCGGTGAGCTTGATGTATTTGTCGGCATTCAGGCCGCCGAGGAAGCCGCCGTCGCCGTCGTCGAGCAGCCGCTGCAGCACCTTGCGCTGGCGCTCGTTGAGCTCGAGGTGGGCGTGTCCTTGCCAGAACCTGGCCTTCTCGATCGCGCGGCCGATCACCTGGCTCGAGCGCTCGCAGGCCAGCGCGAACTGCTGCGCGAACCACAGGACCCAGTCGGTGGCGTCGCCATCGCCGCGCTGGGCGGCGTTCAGCGCGTCGTAGTAGCCCGTGCGTGAGGCGAGGAGCTGGCGCGACAGGCTGTACAGCCGCACCGGAACGCGGTGGTCCTGCGCGATCGCCATGTCGACGACGGCGCGGCCGACGCGGCCGTTGCCGTCCTCGAACGGATGGATGCTCTCGAACCAGAGGTGGGCGAGGGCCGCACGAGCCAGCCCGTCGAGCGCGGGCAGGCGATCCGGCTCAGGCGCAGTCTTCGCGAACCACGCGAGGAAGCGGTCCATCTCCTTCGCGACCCGGCGCGAGGGCGGGGCTTCGTAGTGCACCACCTCCTTGCCGGGCGGTCCGCTGACGATCTGCATCGGCTCGGCGTGGTCGCGCCAGCGGCCCACGGCAATGCGGCGGATGCCGCTCGTGCCTCCGGGAAACAACGCCGATTGCCAGCGCTGCAGGCGCTCGCCATCCAACGGCGTGTCGAACCCGTTCATCGCGTCGTTGAGCACCTCGACCAGGCCATCGACATGGCGATCACGAGGCCCTGTCGTCGCGAGGCCGAGCCGGCGCATCACCGACGAGCGCACGGCCGCGGGGTCGAGTCGCT
>NZ_JBFUFP010000089.1:0-10697 GCF_056403375.1 Rhizobacter sp. P2_H2 | reverse complement strand
GTACCGATTCACGCCAGCCGCCCGTGCGGTGCTGGCGCTGCTGGCCTGCCTGCCGTTGGCGGCATGGGCCGACGAAGACACCGCTGCCACTCGCGCCGACGCCGACGAGGCGACCGCACCCGTCAAGCACCTGGGCGTGGTCACCGTGACCGGTGGCCGCCGCGGCTCGCTGCCGTCGCAGATCCCGACGACGATCGAAGGCATCAGCGGCGCGCAGGTGCAGGCCAGCATCAACGCGACCGACAGCGAGGACGCGCTGAAGTACCTGCCGAGCCTGCTGGT
The DNA here is from genome assembly GCF_056403375.1 of Rhizobacter sp. P2_H2. Classification (NCBI taxonomy): domain Bacteria; kingdom Pseudomonadati; phylum Pseudomonadota; class Betaproteobacteria; order Burkholderiales; family Sphaerotilaceae; genus Rhizobacter; species Rhizobacter sp. P2_H2. The sequence goes on along the minus strand of NZ_JBFUFP010000089.1, from coordinate 10,415 downwards.
GCGCAAGCGCTATGCGGGCGACTACAACCATGCGGTGCTGTCGACGCGCGCGTCGGGCACCGGCAACAGCGCGCGCTCGCTGGTCTATGCGGACGGCATCCTGCTGTCCAACCTGCTCGGCAACGGCGCGAGCTTCGCGCCGCGCTGGGGCCTGGTGACGCCGGRGGAGATCGAGCGCGTCGACGTGCTGTACGGCCCGTTCTCGGCCGCCTACCCCGGCAACTCGGCCGGCGCGGTGGTCGACTACCTGACGCGCATGCCGTCGAAGTTCGAGGCCCATGCGATGGTCGGCGCGTTCTCGCAGCCGTTCCAGCTCTACGGCACCGACACCACCTACAACGGCTGGCAGACCAGCGCCTCGCTCGGCGACCGCCACGGCGGCTGGTCGTGGTGGATCAACGCGAACCGGCTCGACAGCGAAGGCCAGCCGCTGGTGTTCGACACCAMGGCCACGCCGACCGCCGGCGCCGTGCCGGACACCGACAAGACCGGCAAGCCCTGGTACGTGCGCGGCACCGGCACGCAGTACCGCACGGTGCAGGACCACCTGAAGCTGAAGCTCGCCTACGACCTGGCCACCGACCTGCGGGCCAGCTACACGCTGGGCTGGTGGCGCAACGACGCGGTCGGGCGCTCGGAGCAGTACGTGGCCCCGGTGCTGGGCGGCGTGACCAACCGCGACGGCCTCGCGCACCTGGTGCAGGCGCTGTCGCTGAAGCAGAACGCGGGCGGCGTGTTCGACTGGGAGCTGGCTGCGAGCGTCTATGACTACCGCCGCGACCTGAGCCGCAAGCCCGCCGCCGGGTCGACGCAGCAGCCCGCGTTGTCGCAGCAGATGCTCAACGGCGGCAACGGCAGCGCGACCGACCTGAACGGCACCGGCTGGAACACGCTGTCGGCGCGCGGCACCTGGCGGCCCGCTGGCGAGGGCAGCGCCCATGTGGTCGACGCCGGGCTGCAGCAGGACAGCTTCCGCCTGCGCACCACCGTCTACGGCCTGGCGGACTGGATCAACCAGGAAAGCGGCACGGTCAACGCCCGTTTCAATGGCAACACGCGGCTGCGCTCGGTGTTCGGCCAGGACGCCTGGCGCTTCGCCGACGGCTGGATGGCGGTGCTCGGGCTGCGCGGCGAGCGCTGGCAGGCCTTCGACGGCCTGACGCAGACCGGCACGTTCACGCCGTATGCGCATCCGCAGCGCTGCGAGACCGCCTGGTCGCCGAAGGCCGCGCTGTCGCACGAGTTGCGCGAGGGCTGGGTGCTGAAGGCCTCGGCCGGGCGCGCGGTGCGGTTTCCGACGGTGTCCGAGCTGTACCAGGGCGCGGCCACCGCGACCGGCATCAGCAACATCGCGAACCCGGACCTGCGGCCCGAGCGCTCCTGGACCTCGGAACTCAGCTCCGAATGGACGCTGCCCGACGCGGCGACGCTGCGCCTGACGCTGTTCCACGAGGACACGCACGATGCGCTGTACAGCCAGCCGCTGCCGAACGTGACGCCGGTGACGAACAGCGTGCAGAACGTCGACCATGTGCGCACCACCGGCCTCGAAGCCGCCGCCCAGCGCGAGAACGTGCTGTGGCGCGGGCTCGACCTGCAGGGCAGCGTGACCTATGCCGACTCGAAGATCGTCGCCAACAGCGGTTACGTGAGCACGCCGGGCGACACCGTCGGCAAGTGGCAGCCGCGCGTGCCGCGCTGGCGGGCGAGCGCGCTGGCCGCCTGGCGCGTCGACGAGCGCTGGACCGTCAGCTACGGCGCGCGCTACAGCGGCCGGCAGTACGGCAGCCTGGACAACAGCGACACCAAMGGATCCACCTACATGGGCACGTCGAAGTACTTCACGACCGACCTGCGGGTGCGCTTCGCGATCGACAGGCAATGGCATGCCGCCTTCGGCATCGACAACCTGAACAACGACCAGTACTGGAATTTCCACCCGTACCCGCAACGCACCTACAGTGCGGAGCTGCGGTACGACCTGTGAATGCCTCCCTGAAACGGACCCCTGTCATGACCATGAACCACCTCCTCACCCGCCTTGCCGCCACCGCCCTGGTTTCGCTCGCCGCCGCCGCGGCCCAGGCCCATGAATTCACGCTCGGCGACATCGCCATCGGCCACCCGTATGCGCGCGCGACCGCGCCGGGGCAGCCGACCGGCGGCGGCTTCCTGCGGCTGGAGAACCGCGGCAAGGCGGATGACCGCCTGCTGTCGGCCAGCGCCGACGTCGGCCGGACGACCGAGCTGCACATGATGAAGATGGAGGGCGACGTGATGCGCATGCGCGAGGTGGCGGCGATCGACGTGCCGGCCGGCAAGTACGTCGAGCTGAAGCCCGGCGCGCTGCACGTGATGTTCCTCGGGCTGAAGGCGCCGCTGAAGGAGGGCGACAAGTTCCCGCTGCGGCTGAAGTTCGAGAAGGCGGGGGAGGTGACGGTGACGGTGAACGTCGAGGCGGCGGGGGCCGATCACAGCCACTGACGAGGGGTCAGCGGGCGAGGGCCTTCAGCGCGAGCTTGATGCCTTCGCTCACACCGACTTCCGCCGGCAGGCTCTTCAATGCGGCGGCCGCCTCGCGGTCGCTGTAGCCCAGCGCCACCAGCGCCTGCAGGATGTCGGCCTGCGCATCGCTCGCGACGCTGGCCGGCATCGCCAGGTCGGCACCGAGCTTGCCCTTCAGCTCCAGCAGCAGCCGCTCGGCCGTCTTCTTGCCGATGCCCGGCACCTTGATCAGCCGGCCGCTCTCCTGCAGCGACACCGCCTGCGCCAGCTCGCCGACGCTCAAGCCCGACAGGATCGACAGGGCCGTGCGCGGCCCGACGCCGGAGATCTTCACCAGCTGACGGAAGGTCGCGCGCTCCTCGGCTGTCAGAAAGCCGAACAGCACCTGGGCGTCCTCGCGCACGACGAAATGCGTCAGCAGCGTCACGCGCTCGCCGAGCGTGGGCAGGTTGTAGAAGGTGCTCATCGGCACGTCGACCTCGTAGCCGACGCCGCCGACATCCACCAGCAACTGGGGCGGGTTCTTCTCTGCCAGCAGGCCGCTCAGCCGGCCGATCATCGGCGGAACAGGCCCAGGCGCTGGGCCTCGAGCGCGGCTTCCGCCCGCGAGCTGACGTTGAGCTTGCGGTAGATCTGCTTCACGTAGTCGGCGATCGTGTGGCGCGACAGGTTCAGCTGCGTGCCGATCTCCGGCAGCGTGAAGCCCTTGGCCACCCACAGCAGCACCTCGTTCTCGCGGTCGGTCAGCGAGACGTGCGGCAGGTTCTGCGGGCGCTCCTGCGGCTTGTTCTGTGCCGCGAAATACGCGATCACGCGGCGCGCGATCGACGGCGTCAGCGGCGGCTCGCCCTGGCTGATGCGCTGCAGCTGCTCGACGAAATGCTCGCGCGGCTGCTCTTTCAGCAGGTAGCCGAACGCGCCGGCCTGCAGGGCGGGGAACAGGTGGTCGTCGTCGTCGTGGATGGTGACCACCACCGACTGCGCCTCGGGCTGCGATTCACGCAGCGCCGCGACCACGTCGACGCCGGATCCATCCGGCAGGCCCAGGTCGACCAGCGCGACATCGAAGCGCTCGGCGCTGATCAGGGCCAGCGCGTCGTGCACCCGGGCGCTCTCGGAGATCTGCGCCTGCGGAAACACCTGCGTCACCAGGGCCTTCACCCAGGCACGGATCTCGGGCAGGTCTTCGAGCAGCAGGATCTTGTTCATGGGGTGTCCTCGAGGGGATCTTGAATCGTAGCAGCGGCCGGGTGGACGGACGAGGAAGGATTGTGCGCTTCACAGCGGCAAGGTCAGCCGGATCACCGTGCCGTAGCCCGGCCCCGACTCGACCAGGCACTGCCCCTGCATCTGCTTGGCGCGGTGTTTCATGCTGGCCATCCCGTGGCCGCGGTCGAKCTTGCCGTCGAGTTCCATCGGGATGCCCTTGCCGTTGTCCTGCACGACCAGCACGAAATCATGCTCGCCGATGCTGCAGCGCACCTTGCAGTGCGAGGCGCCGCTGTGCTTGATGATGTTGCTGACCGCCTCGCGCAGGATGCGGGTGGTCTGCACGAAGGCACGCGCCGACAGCTGCTGGTGCACGTCTTCGGTGGGGCTGCGCCAGTCGGCCTCGATGTTGGCCTGGCTCAGGCGCGACACCGTCTCGGCGCGCCAGTCGGCCAGCGCATCGGCCACCTGCATCGGCTTGCCGGTCAGGCCGCGCACCGACAGGCGCATCTCCTCGAGCGCCTCGCGCGCCAGGGTGGAGATGCGCTCGCTCTCGCTGGTGTGCACGATGGTCAGCAGCTTGGCGCCCAGGTCGTCGTGCAGGTCGGCGGCGATGCGCTTGCGTTCCTTCTCGGTCACCTGCTCGACGCGCAGCTCGGCCATCTGCGAGAAATTGCGCTCGATCTCGGCGGTGACCTCGTTGATGCGGCTTTCCAGCGAGTTGCGGCTCGCCTCGGCCACCTGCAGCGCGCGGCCGAAGATGTGGATCTGGCGCGCGGCGACCGCGATGAACATCAGCGGCATGCTGAAGTGCAGCACGTGCACCGGCAGCCACGAGATCCAGCCGTGCTGCGTCGCCAGCTCGACCAGCACCAGCACGCCGACGCCCATCAGCATGAAGGCCATCGGCCAGAAGTCGGCGCGGCCGTCCGGCCCCTTGCGCCAGGTCACGCGCAGGTACAGCGTGACGGCCGCCATCACCTCGGCCGACAGCAGCAGGTACCAGCTGCTCGTCATCAGGTACAGGCGATGCGGCCCGGCGAGCGCGAGGCTGGCCGGGATCAGCAGGCACTGCAGCGCGAGGCCGATCTCGAGCTTGGTCGAGCGCAGCGCGGCATAGCGCACCAGGAACTGGACCGCCAGCGCCACCAGCACGCCGAAGCCGACGCAGGACAGGAACTCGCTGGTGGCGTTGTCCCACGGCGGATCGCGCCACCACAGGCGCGCCGACAGCGCGGCCCAGCCGATCGCAAGCAGGCCGAAATGGATCAGCCAGGGGCTGCGGCGATCCTGCCACCCCATGCCCAGCATCACGATGCCCAGCGGCACCAGCATCGCCGAGATCACCTGCACCAGCGAGATGTTCCAGAAGGCCTGGCGCGCCTGCTGCTCGGCCAGCAGCGCGTGCGGCCCGACCTGCACCGCCGACAGCCCGCCGGCCCGCTGGCGCGACGCGACGTGCTGCAGCGCGTAGCCCTGCACCTTGATGTCGAGCACGTTGCCGTCCGGGTTCAGCAGCGCCGGCGGCAGCGCGACGAGCTGCGGGTAGAAGCAGTTGCGCGTCACCGGCTCGGCCATGCGGCCGCCGTCGAAGACCAGGTTGCCGTTCAGCCAGACCTGCGCGTTGCTGCAGGCACGCTCGATGTAGGCGGCCATCAGCGGCGCCGGCGTGATGCGGCTCGCCGGCAGCGTGAAGTTGAGGCGGTACCAGGCCGGCCCGTCGGACTGCGGCAGGGTCTCGGACCAGTCGTCGGGCAGGCGCACGGCGCGCTGCTGCAAGTCCTGCGGGAAGGTGGGCAGGGTGCTGGCAACCCGGCTCGCGTTGCGGATCTCGATGACGCCGGAGTCATCGGCCGCGGCGCTCGCGACCGCGCCGCTGAGGGCCAGCACGCAGGCCACCGACATCGCCACGCATCGGGCCGCGGCACGCAGCCGGTCGGCGAGGGTGGGCGTCGGCGGAAAGCAGGGCATGGGCGCCGATTGTGCAGGATGCCTGCGCCGCCGGGGCCTTCCGGCGACAATCCGGCCTTCCGCCTTCTTTTCAGCCCGAGTCAGCGCCCACGTGATCCTTCGCCACGCCTTCATCCCGCTCGACAACGCCCGCCTGTCGCACTTGTGCGGCAGCGTCGATGAACACCTGCGCAGCATCGAGGCCGCCTTCGGCGTCAGCATCTCGCGGCGCAACGAATCCTTCCGCATCGACGGCCCGAAGGCGAGTGCCGAGCGCGCGGTGGCCTTGCTGCAGACCCTGTACGGCCGCTCGCGCCGGCCGATCGCGGCCGAGACATTGCAGCTCGCGATCACCGAGGCGCTGGCTGACGACTCGCAGGCGCGGCCGCGCACGCCGGTGCTCGGGCGCCCGGCCTTGCGCGAGGCGGCCCCGGGCGATGCCCCGGATGAAGAGGGCGACGAGGTCCTGCTGCGCACGCGCCGCCCCGACCTGACCGGCCGCACGCCCAACCAGCAGCTGTACCTGCGCAACATCCTCGCGCACGACATCACGTTCGGCATCGGCCCGGCCGGCACCGGCAAGACCTTCCTCGCGGTGGCCTGCGCGGTCGATGCGCTGGAACGCAGCAGCGTGCAGCGCATCATCCTGACGCGGCCGGCGGTCGAGGCCGGCGAGCGGCTCGGCTTCCTGCCCGGCGACCTGGCGCAGAAGGTCGATCCCTACCTGCGCCCGCTGTACGACGCGCTGTACGACCTGATGGGCATGGAGAAGGTGGGCCGCGCGTTCGAGAAGGGCAACATCGAGATCGCGCCGCTCGCCTTCATGCGCGGGCGCACGCTGAACCATGCGTTCGTGATCCTCGACGAGGCGCAGAACACCACCCGCGAGCAGATGAAGATGTTCCTGACGCGCATCGGCTTCGGCAGCAAGTGCGTCGTCACCGGCGACGTGAGCCAGATCGACCTGCCGCGCGGCACCGACAGCGGGCTGATCGACGCCGAGCGCGTGCTGCGCCGCGTGGCCGGCATCGCGATGACGCGCTTCACCGCGGCCGACGTGGTGCGCCACCCGCTGGTCGCGCGCATCGTCGAGGCCTACGACGCCGCGCCGACGGATCGGATCTGAACATGGCGACGGCACGTCCCGAGCTGGGTCTCTCGCTGCAGTTCGCCGACGCGACGCACCGCGCCGAGCTGCCCCGCCACAAGGTGGCGCGCTGGATCCGCGCGGCGCTGGCGGCGCCCGGCGAGATCACGGTGCGCATCGTCGATGCCGACGAAGGCCGCGCGCTGAACCGCGAGTACCGCGGCAAGGACTACGCGACCAACGTGCTGACCTTCGACTACAGCCACGCACCGGTGGTGCAGGCCGACCTGATCCTGTGCGCGCCGGTGGTCGAGGCCGAGGCGCGCGAGCAGGGCATCGCGCTGCAGGCGCATTACGCGCACCTGCTGGTGCACGGCACGCTGCACGCGCAGGGGCATGACCACGAGGAAGAGGACGAGGCGGTCGAGATGGAGGCCGAGGAGACGCGCATCCTCGCCGGGCTCGGCTACGACGATCCCTATCAGCGCTGAGCGGGCCGAGCGCCGGGCCGCCCCAAGCCGGCCCGCATCCCCTCGGGGGATCGGTCGATGTACTCATCGACCGAGGGGTTGTCATCTCGGATGGCGCGACGTGCTCAGGTAGCGCTTGCGCCAGAAGAACCAGCCGAGCGAAACCGCGATCACCAGCATGAAGCCGCTGGCCATCCAGACGCCGTCGCCGCTGTGGATCAGCGGCAGCCCCTCGAAATTCATCCCGAAGAACCCGGTGACCAGGTTCAGCGGCAGGAAGATCGCGGTCAGCACCGTCAGCGTGCGCATGATGTCGTTGGTGCGGTTGCTCTGCGCCGAGAAATGCATCTGCACCGCGGTCTCGGCCGAGGATTCGAGCCGGCGCACGTGGCTCAGCACGCGCTCGATGTGCTCCAGCACGTCGCGCGAGCGCACGCGCAGCAGTTCGCGGTCGCGCGCCGCCTTCGGGTCCGGCTCGTCCGGCCATTCGTCGAGCGAGTCGATCCATTCGACGATCGCGCTGCGCTGGTCCTCGCAGGTGTCTTCCAGCAGGTGCAGCGAGTTGCGCGACTCGAGCAGCACCTGCCAGCTGTCGAACTGGCTGCGCGGGTTGAACAGCTCCTGCTGCAGGTAGCCGAGCTGCTTGGTCAGCAGCCGGCGCAGCTCGAGGTAGCTGTCGACCATGTGGTTCAGCATGCGCAGCATCAGGTCGGCGGGGCCGGTGGGCAGCCGCATCGCGCCGCGCGGCTCGTAGCGCTGGTCGGCACCCTCGACCATCTGCTGCAGCTTGCTCGCGAAGAAATCGCGCACCTGGCAGTCGGTCGGGTGCACCGTCATCAGCACGCGGTCGAACACCGCGAAGCCGACCGGGCTGGTGTCGATCGCCTCGAGCGCACGCTTGGCGGTGCTGGCGGTGCCGCTCTGGTCGTCGAGGAACAGGCCGGCGCTGCCGCTGCCCGCCGCGAGCCGGCGGAACACCATCAGGTCGTACCACGAGGTGTAGTCGAAGTGCGACGGCAGCTGGTTGTTCAGCAGGTCGGAGATGTGCAGGTCGACGAGCTGGCCGCCGGTCCAGCGCTGCAGCCCGGCCTGGACCTCGGCGATGTTGACCTCGAACTCGCGCCGCGCGGTGCCGATCCACAGGTAGCCGGTGGACGGCAGCTTGTCGGGCAGCGCTTCGATCTCGGTGAACTGGTCGGCCGTGATGTGGAAGATTCGCATGCGCCGCGTGTGTGGTGTCGGGTGCGTCAGGCCTGCTGCCGCAGCAGCCGGGCCGCGTCGAGCGCGAAGTAAGTCAGCACGCCGTCGGCGCCGGCGCGCTTGAACGCGAGCAGGCTCTCGAGCATCACCGCATCGTGGTCGAGCCAGCCCTGGGCCGCGGCGGCCTTCACCATCGCATACTCGCCGCTCACCTGGTAGGCGAAGGTCGGCACGCGGAACTCGTCCTTCACGCGGCGCACGATGTCGAGGTAGGGCAGGCCGGGCTTCACCATCACCATGTCGGCGCCTTCGGCCAGGTCGAGCGCGACCTCGCGCAGCGCCTCGTCGCTGTTGCCGGGGTCCATCTGGTAGACCTTCTTGTCCGCCTTGCCGAGGTTCTTCGCCGAACCGACCGCATCGCGGAACGGGCCGTAGAAGGCGCTCGCGTACTTGGCGCTGTACGCCATGATCCGCGTGTGGACCAGGCCGCGCGCTTCGAGCGCGCTGCGAATCGCGCCGATGCGGCCGTCCATCATGTCGCTCGGCGCGACGATGTCGACGCCGGCCTCGGCCTGCACCAGCGCCTGGCCGGTCAGCACCTTCACGGTGTCGTCGTTGCGCATGTAGCCGGTCTCGTCGGGCAGGCCGTCCTGGCCGTGGCTCGTGAACGGATCGAGCGCGACATCGGTCATCAGGCCGAGCTGCGGGAACTGCTTCTTCAACTCGCGCACCACGGTCGGCACCAGCCCCTTCGGGTTCAGCGCCTCGCTGCCGTTCTCGTCCTTCAGCGCCGGCTCGATGACCGGAAACAAGGCCAGCACCGGCACGCCGAGCTTCACGCATTCTTCGGCCAGCGGCATCAGCCGGTCCAGGCTGAGGCGTTGAACGCCCGGCATCGAGGCGACGTCGTGCACCTGGTTGCGCCCGTCCTGGACGAACACCGGGTAGATCAGGTCGCTCGCGTGCAGGCGGTTCTCGCGCACCAGCGCGCGGGTGAATTCATCGCGGCGCAGGCGGCGCGGGCGGTTGGCGGGGAACGGGGCGGGCGGCAGCATGGCGTCTTCTGAAGGCGGTTGCGACGCGGGGGCCGGCCGCCGAAACCGATGTGACGATGAGACATCGGGACTTTTTACGTGTAAATCCCGTGCGACGGCACTTCAACAGCCCGGCACTCATCTGCTAAAGTCGCCCTTGAATGATAGCCGCAAGGTGGTCATTCCCTGCTTTTCCTCCCTGAGCAGGAGCCTTACCGTGATGACAGCGATGAGGCTTTTCAACCCCGGCCTTGACGGTCGGGGTTTTCTTTTTGGGATGACCACCCCTCGTCGACGAGTACATCGCCGATCCCCCGAGGGGATGCCGGTCGGCTTGGGGCGGCCCTGCGCTCGACCGGCCCCCCATAATCCCGCGGATGAGCAGCCTCTATCCCTGGGTCAAGGCCCTGCACCTGATCTTCGTCGCCAGCTGGTTCGCCGGTCTTTTTTACCTGCCGCGCCTGTTCGTCAACCTCGCTTCGGTGCCGGCCGACAGCCACGCCGAGCGTGAGCGCCTGCTGTTGATGGCGCGCAAGCTCTACCGTTTCACCAGCTTCCTGATGGTTCCCGCCCTGCTGTTCGGCCTGTGGCTGTGGCTGGGCTTCGGCATCGGGCGCGGACCCGGCAGCGGCTGGCTGCACGCGAAGCTCGCGCTGGTGGTGCTGGCGATCGGCTACCACCACGGCTGCCGCGCGCTGCTGCGCCGATTCGAGCAGTTCGAGAACCGCCGCAGCGAACGCTGGTTCCGCTTCTTCAACGAGACCGCGATCCTGCTGTTCGCGGCCATCGTCGTGCTGGTGATCGTCAAGCCGTTCTGATCCGGCGATGGCACCGCACCGCAGCTCGGCCGGACCGTTGGCGTGGCTGTATGCGGCGCTGATCGTCTACGCGAGCCTGTCGCCGTTCACCGGCTGGAAGCAGCCGGTGGCGCTGGCGCTGGCCGGGCTCGGCCACCTGCCG
>NZ_JBFUFP010000088.1:0-10772 GCF_056403375.1 Rhizobacter sp. P2_H2 | reverse complement strand
CTGTCGAAGCGCACGGCGCTGTACAGCGCGGTGACGCGCTTCAAGAACGAAGGCGACGGCTATGCTGATCGCTGGGCCAGCGCCGTGCCGGCCGGCCTGACGAACGCCGGGGACCGCAACATCACGGAATTCACCACCGGCATCCGCCACTCGTTCTGAGTGAGCCGCTGGTGAAGAAGGCCCGCTCTGTGAAGGGCGGGCCTTTTCATTTCTGTTGTCGGCGCACCGTCAATCTAGTAACGTTGCTACGTAGATGGAGGACGCCGCGATGAGGATCACCACCACACTTTCCAGCAGGGAATTCAACCAGGACACGGCTCGTGCGAAGAAGGCCGCTGCACAAGGACCGGTGGTCATCAYGGACCGCGGCCAGCCGTCTCATGTGTTGATGACCTACGAGCGCTATCGCGAACTCACGGGAAACCTGCCGAGCATCGTCGACTTGCTCGGAATGTCCGAGGGCGCCGATATCGAGTTCGAGCCTGGGCGATTGGGCTCCGCTTACCGCGCGGCGGAGTTCGACTGATGTATCTGCTCGACACCAACGTGGTGTCCGAGCTGCGCAAGGCTCCGAGCGGCCGCGCCGATCCCCATGTGGTGGTTTGGGCGGCTTCCGTCACTGCGGCCGATTTGTCGATCTCGGCGGTGACTGTTCTTGAACTGGAGCTTGGAATATTGCGATTGCAGCGTCGCGACGCTGCGCAATCTGCGAACTTGCGCAGATGGATGGACGAGCAAGTCCTGCGCACCTTCGGCGAGAGGATTCTCCCCGTGGACACGACGGTCGCTTTGCGCTGTGCCACCTTGCACGTGCCGGACCCGTGCTCCGATCGCGATGCGCTCATCGCTGCGACCGCCCTGGTTCACGGCCTGATCGTTGTCACCCGAAATGTCGCCGACTTCAAAACCACCGGCGCGCGGCTTCTGAATCCGTGGCATCGCGAACAAGCGTGATTCCAGGGAGACGCCTCGCCGAGCGAGCAGCGTCAGTTCTGAACAGGTTGTTGATCCTCGACGGGCCAGTCGCGGATATACGCCTTCAGCATCCGGTTCTCGAAGTCCTGGCTGTCGACCACTGCCTTCGCGACGTCGTAGAACGAGATCACGCCCATCAGCGTGCGCTGCGTCATCACCGGCATGTAGCGGGCGTGGCGCTCGAGCATCATGCGGCGCACCTCGTCGATCTCGGTCTCGGGCGTGCAGGTCAGCGGGTGGTCGTCCATCACGGTGCGCACGATGGTCGTGCCGACCGTGCCGCCGTTGCCGACCACGGCCAGGATCACCTCGCGGAAGGTGAGCATGCCGGCGAGGTCGCCGTGCTCCATCACCACCAGCGACCCGATGTCGCGCTCGGCCATCGTGCGCACGGCATGCGCCAGCGGCTGGTCGGGCGAGACAGTGAAAAGCGTGCCGCCCTTGACACGCAGGATGTCTGCGACTTTCATGGGTCCTCTCCTTGGGGGTGTGTCGGGCCAATATAGCCCACAATTCTTCACAACAACATCCCCGGCTGCACCCACGAGGTGCCTCCGGCGGCCGCGAAGAACGACAGGAGATCCCATGCCCGGCCCATCCGACCCCGGCTTCGACACGCTTGCGCTGCACGCAGGCGCCGGCCCCGACCCGTCCACCGGCGCCCGCGCGGTGCCGATCCACCTGAGCACCAGCTTCGTGTTCGAGAGCAGCGACCATGCCGCGGCGCTGTTCAACATGGAGCGCTCGGGGCACGTCTACAGCCGCATCTCGAACCCGACCACCGCGGTGCTGGAAGAACGCGTCGCGGCGCTCGAAGGCGGCACCGGCGCGATCGCGACCGCCAGCGGGCAGGCCGCCCTGCACCTGGCGATCTGCACGCTGGCCGGCGCGGGCTCGCACATCGTCGCGAGCAGCGCGCTGTACGGCGGCTCGCACAACCTGCTGCACTACACGCTGGCGCGCTTCGGCATCGCCACCACCTTCGTGCGCCCCGGCGACATCGACGGCTGGCGCGCCGCGATCCGCCCCGAGACGCGGCTGCTGTTCGGCGAGACCGTCGGCAACCCCGGGCTGGACGTGCTCGACATCCCCACCGTCAGCGCGATCGCGCACGAGCATGGGCTGCCGCTGCTGGTCGACTCGACGCTGACCTCGCCGTGGCTGATGCGCCCGTTCGACCACGGGGCCGACCTCGTCTACCACTCGGCCACCAAGTTCCTGAGCGGCCACGGCACCGTGATCGGCGGCGTGCTGGTCGACAGCGGGCAATTCGACTGGGACGCCTCCGGACGATTCCCCGAGCTGACCCGCCCCTACGACGGCTTCCACGGCATGGTGTTCAGCGAGGAGAGCACCGTCGGCGCCTTCCTGCTGCGCGCGCGGCGCGAGGGGCTGCGCGATTTCGGCGCCTGCATGAGCCCGCACACCGCGTGGCTGATCCTGCAGGGCGTCGAGACGCTGTCGCTGCGGATGGAGCGCCACATGGCGAACGCGCGCAAGGTGGTCGCCTTCCTGGCTGCGCACCCGATGGTCGCGCGCGTCGGCCACCCCGACCTGCCGACCCACCCCGACCATGAACTCGCGAAACGCCTGCTGCCGCGCGGCAGCGGCTCGGTGTTCAGCTTCGACCTGAAGGGCCAGCGCGCGCAGGGCCGTGCCTTCATCGAGGCGCTGAAGGTGTTCTCGCACCTGGCCAACGTCGGCGACTGCCGCTCGCTGGTGATCCACCCGGCGACGACCAYGCATTTCCGCATGGACGATGCCGCGCTCGCGCAGGCCGGCATCACGCAGGGCACGATCCGGCTGTCGATCGGGCTGGAGGATGCCGACGACCTGATCGACGACCTGTCGCGCGCGCTGCGGGCCGCGCAGAAGGCGGGTGGCGCATGAAGCTCGACGTGCAGGGCCGTGCGGCCTTCGTCTACACCGGCGGCAAGACACTCGACCCCGGGCTGCCGGCGGTAGTGTTCATCCACGGCGCGATGCACGACCACAGCGTGTGGGGGCTGCAGAGCCGCTCGCTCGCGCACCACGGCCGTGCGGTGCTGGTGCCCGACCTGCCCGGCCACGGCCGCAGCGACGGGCCGGCGCTGGCGAGCGTCGAGGCCTGTGCCGACTGGCTGCTCGCGCTGCTGGCCGCGGCCGGCATCGAGCGTGCGGCCCTGGTCGGCCACAGCATGGGCTCGCTGATCGCGCTCGAAGCCGCCGCCCGGCTCGGCGAGCGCGCGAGCCGGCTGGTGCTGCTCGGCCCGGCGTACCCGATGAAGGTGTCCGACACGCTGCTGTCGACCTCGCTGGATGCGCCGCTGAAGGCGATCGACATGGTCAACGCGTTCTCGCACGCCGGCCACGCCGCCAAGCCTTCGGCCCCGGCGCCGGGCTTCTCGCTGCACGGCGCGAACCGGGCGCTGATGCGCCGCCTGCAGGCGGGGCACGCCGCCGCGGGGCATGGCAACCTGTTCCACCAGGATTTCCAGGTGTGCAACCGCTACGCCGGCGGGCTCGAAGCGGCCGCCCGGGTGCGCTGCGGCAGCCTGATGATCGTCGGCGCGCACGATCAGATGACGCCGCCGAAGGCGAGCGCCGCACTGGCCCATGCGTTGCATGCGAAGGTTCTGGCGTTGCCGGCCGGGCATTCCCTGATGGGAGAGGTGCCCGACGCCGTGTTGAATGCGATCCAGGCCTTCATTTCGGAGGAAGCCCGATGAACAGCAGTACCGTTCAGTCGCTGAAGAGCTTCGCGGAGTTCTACCCGTACTACCTCGGCGAGCATGCGAACCGCACCTGCCGCCGCCTGCACTTCATCGGCTCCAGCCTGGCGTTGCTGTGTCTCGTGACCGGCCTCGTGCGCGGCCAGCCGCTCTACTTCGTCTACGCGCTGCTGTGCGGCTACGGCTTCGCGTGGGTCGGGCACTTCGTGTTCGAGAAGAACCGGCCGGCCTCGTTCAAGCGCCCGCTGTACAGCTTCATGGGCGACTGGGTCATGTACAAGGACATCTGGGTGGGCAGGATCCCGTTCTAGAGCCAGGCCATGGACGCCAAGGACCTGCCCGTCCTCGAGCAGCTCGCCCACATCGAGCGGCTGATCGATGCGATCGACCTGCCGATCGGCCGCTGGGACCTGCAGCACCGGCTGGTGTTCTGCAACGACCCCTACCTGAGCTGGGCGCAACGCGGCCGCGAGGAGCTGCTGGGCCACACGCTGGCCGAGCTGTACGGCGACGAGGCCTGGGAGCGCGCGAGCGGGGCGTTCGCGCAGGCCGCGCAGGGGCGCACCGTCAACTACGAGCGGCGGCTGAAGCACGGCTGCCATGCCGGCCGCTGGGCGCGCATCCAGGTGCTGCCGCACCTCGACCCGGCCGGCCGCGTCGACGGCATCTTCACGATCGCGATCGACATCCACCAGGATGTGCTGGAGCGCGAGGCGCTGGTCGCCGCACGCCAGCGGCTCGACCGCTTCACCGAGAACATCCCGTTCCCGCTGACCTACGTCGACCGCGACTTCGTGCTGCGCTTCGTCAACAAGGCGTATGTCGAGGCGACCGGCCAGCAGCCGAAGCAGTTGCTGGGCCGGCCGATCGGCGACGTGCGCGGCTCCAAGCGCTGGGCCGAGCACGAGCCGTACTTCGTGCAGGCGCTGGCCGGGCACACGGTGCAGTACGCGCGCATGGTCGACCTGGCGTCCCAGGGGCAGCGCTGGATGCGCACCAGCTACGTGCCCGACTTCGATGCCTGCGGCGAGGTGATCGGCGTCTACACCGTGACGGTCGACGTGCACGAGCTGACGATCACGCAGCAGCAGCTCAAGCGCAGCGTCGAGCGCGACGCGCTGACCGACGTGCTGAGCCGGCGCACGATGATGGACCGCATCGAGGCGGCGCTGCTCGATGCGGTGCAGCTGCCGGTGGCGCTGTTCTTCGTCGACCTCGATGGGTTCAAGGCGGTGAACGACCGGCTGGGGCACCGGACGGGTGATGAGCTGCTGGTGTCGGTGGCACGCGCGCTGCAGGCCGCGGTGCGCGCCGAGGACGCGGTGGGCCGCTTCGGCGGCGACGAGTTTCTGGTGCTGGCGCCGGTGCGCGACACCGCCGGCGCGCATGCGCTCGCGCTGCACATGCTGCAGGCGGTGGCGGGCGTCGACCGGCATGGCATCAGCGCGAGCATCGGCTACGCGCTGGCGCCCGGCGATGCGCAGAACCCGCAGCGGCTGCTGCAGCTGGCGGACGATGCGATGTACTGCGCGAAGCGGCGGGGCAAGAATTGCGTGATTCATGCGAGCAACGGGGCTGACCGCAGTTGAGCGGCGAATCTTTGCAGAATCGATTTCAACCCAATGACGTCGACAGCTTCGGATACCTCGGCAATCACGCAGCGCACCTGAAAATGCCAGCGTTTCTCCAAGGCGACCGGCAGTTGGGTCATCGCGCAACACAGCGCCTGGACAGCGTCTGCCCTTTGGCGTCGATTCAGGCGACCCATCCCCAATGACACGGCATGCGCCGCGATCTCCGCCGCAGCCTCCTGACAGTTGAGGGACGGGCAGCAAGGGGACGAGGCGTCGACACTCGATATTGCATGATCCATCCGTTGGATGACGAACAACAGGCTGATCCTGCGTTCCCCAACGGCATCGGCGGGATCGGGCAATGCAGCCGCGATCAGGTCTGCCTCCGGAAGCCTGCGCAGCAGATCTTTGTAGCGTCCCAGCTGCACCACAAGCATTCGCAGTGCGGAATCGATGTCTCGGCCATCGCCACGATTGCCGGCGGTGGCCGCGCGCCACGGCTCGGATTTGATCGCCGCCAGTTCAGCCAGAAAAGTCTGCTTCTCCGCGACGCTGGCCAGCCATTGAACGGCATCGGCCAGTTGTTCCGGCGTCTTGGCTGTGAAGACCTTGGCACGGAACCAGGGCAGTCTTGCCCTCAGCCATTCGGATCCCGTCAACGGAAGCGAGCCCAACCGATCGCACGAACTGAAGAATGTCCGGGCCTGCAGTTGCGGAGTCCATGTCGCGCATCTGAGCTCTTCACCGATCGCGCGCAGTTGACCTCGGACATGCACGCCATCAATCGGCGCAGCAGCGGGCCACTCGACGGCGAGGTTCAAACGCTTGATCGCAACGATCAGTTCGCCCCAATCATCAGACACTGCGTGCGCTGGGTCGGGCATATCGCGGAGGATCTTGTCGAGCGACTGTCCGCCAGTGAAGAATGGAGCTGCACGCCACTGGTCAGCCAACCGGCGCAGCGACATCGCGGCCCGCTTGATGGCACCTACCCGACCGCCCCGGTCGTCGACGGAAGATGCCTCCAGCAATGTGGAGCGAACCGTCTCCAGCTCGGCCAGGAGACGTCGCCGCTCGGGATGGAGAACGGCCATCCATTGCACGCATTCGCGAAGCGGATCCTCGGGTATCCATCGATCCCTGAGGGCGAGCATCGCCGTCAATTCCGGCAGACCCACGCAAGCATCCAAAGCGGCCAGCGTGGTGGCCGCATTTGTCTTGTTGAGCGCATGGCTGTTCCGCGCCGTGTCCCGCGAGGCCAGAGGAACATTCGGAATGAAGACCGGAGGGCCGGAGGGCAATCGATGCATGGTGAGAGGCGCAGGAAACCAAAAACGTTCTGTGGTCGCGCGCACTCGCGAGGTTCCGGTCCGCGACCGACACAGATGCACCCGTACCGCGTTCAATCCGCCGCGATCACGTCCCTCAACATCATGTTGCCGAACTGCGCCCGGTGCCAGAACCCGCGCAGCGTCGGCGTCGGGTCGAGCAGCACCTGAGCGATCAGCGGCTGCGCCGAGGTGGTCGCGGGGTCGCACAGCAGCACGTAGCGCGAGTTGCCCTCCTCGTCGAGCCGGCCGACCCAGTCGATCGCGACCAGCGTGTCGAGCAGCGGCTCGATCTGCAGCGGATCGGTGCGCAGCGTCTCCGACAGCTGCGCCGCGCTGATGCCGTGCGTGCTGAGCGCGCGCGCCTGCGCCAGCTCGCGCAGCATGCCCACCGCCAGCTGGAACAGGTAGCCCGGCGTGGACGGCCGGCGGATCACGCGCATCTGCAGGCTCGGCGCATACGCCGCGACCACCGCGCCGAGCAGCACGATCACCCAGCCGAGGTAGATCCAGATCAGCAGGATCGGCACCGTCGCGAACGCGCCGTACAGCGTGGTGTAGGTCGGCACCGAGCTCAGGTACCAGCCCAGGCCCTTCTTCGCGACCTCGAAGCCCGCCGCGACGAACACGCCGCCGGCCGCCGCATGCCGCCAGCGCACCAGCGTGTTCGGCACGTAGTGGAACAGGCCCGCCATCGCCGCCGACAACAGCGCGAACTCGAGCACGTTCAGCAGGAAGCTGACGCCGCCCGGCAYCACGCCGACCACGCCGCGCGAGGCCGAGATCGCGTACGAAGTGAGCGACAGGCTCACGCCCAGCAGCAGCGGCCCGAGCGTGACGGCGGCCCAGTACACCAGCACGCGCTGCGCGATCGGCCGCGGCTTGGGCACGCGCCAGATCGCGTTCAGCGTGCGGTCGATCGTCAGCATCAGCGCGAGCGCGGTGAACACCAGCACCACCAGGCCGAAGGTGCCGAGCCGGTTCGCCTTGCTCGCGAACTGCGTCAGCGCGCCCAGCACCGGCTTGGCGATCGAATCGGGCACGAGGCTCTGCAGGAAGTACTTCTGCAGCGCGTCCTGGAAGCTCGAGAACATCGGGAACGCGGTGAACACCGCCAGCATCACCGTGACCAGCGGCACCAGCGAGATCAGCGTCGTGAAGGTCAGGCTGCTGGCGGTCAGGCCCAGGCGGTCCTCGCGGAAGCGCTGGCGCAGCGTGACCAGCGTCTCGAGCCACGGCCAGGTCTGCAGCGTCTGCAGTGCGCGCGAGAGCTGCTGCCGCCATGTCAACGTCAGGGCTTGGGCTTCGGCGCGTGTCGGGAGATTCATCGATGGCATCATAGCCAGCGATGACTGCGCCCCCTGCTCCTTCCGCCTCCTCTGCCCCCCTTCCGCCTGTCGTGCTGTGGACCCGCGCGCTCGCGGTCGGCAGCCTCGCCGGGCTCATCGTGCTCGGCGTGGCCTGGGAGCTGTGGCTCGCGCCGCTGCGGCCGGGCGGCACCTGGCTCGCGCTGAAGGTGCTGCCGCTCGCCTTCGCGCTGGCTGGGCTGCTGCGCCACCGCATGTACACCTACCGCTGGGTCAGCCTGCTGGTGTGGCTCTATTTCATCGAAGGCGTGGTGCGCGCCGGCAGCGACCGCGGGCCCGGCACGGTGCTCGGCCTCATCGAGGTACTGCTGTGCCTGGTGCTGTTCACCGCCTGCGGGCTGCATGTGCGCTGGCGATTGGGCCATGCCGCCCCCGTCGAACCCGCGAAGGAGGCCGCATGAAGCCGCTGCTGCTCGAATCGCTGCGCGCGATCGTCGGCCCGGCCAACGTGCTGACCGACGGCGACCTGGCCGGCTACGAACAGGACTGGCGCAGGCGCTACCGCGGCCGTGCGCTGGCCGTCGTGCGGCCGAGCTCGACCGACGAGGTGGCCCAGGTGGTCGCCGTCTGCGCGCGGCATGGCACGGCCATCGTGCCGCAGGGCGGCAACACCGGGCTGGTTGGCGGCGGCGTGCCGGACGACAGCGGCACCCAGGTGCTGCTGACGCTGTCGCGCATGGACCGCGTGCGCAGCATCGATGCGGCCAACCTGACGATGACGGTCGAGGCCGGCTGCGTGCTGCAGTCGGTGCAGGAGGCGGCTGCGGCCGACGGGCTGCTGTTTCCGCTCAGCCTCGCGGCCGAGGGCAGCTGCACGATCGGCGGCAACCTCGCGACCAATGCCGGCGGCACGCAGGTGCTGCGCTACGGCAATGCGCGCGAGCTGTGCCTGGGGCTCGAGGTCGTCACCGCGCAGGGCGAGGTGTGGCACGGCCTGTCGGGCCTGCGCAAGGACAACACCGGCTACGACCTGCGCGACCTCTTCATCGGCAGCGAGGGCACGCTCGGCATCATCACCGCGGCCACGCTGAAGCTCTACCCGCAACCCGCGGCGACGCTGACGGCGCTGGCCGCGCTGCCGGACCTGCCGTCCGCTGTCGCACTGCTGCAACTTGCGCAGGCGCGGCTGGGTGCCGGCCTCACCGGGTTCGAGCTGATGGGCGAGTTCGCGCTCGGGCTGGTGCGCCGCCACTACCCGCAACTGCGCCAGCCCTTGCCGCCGTCGCCGTGGACGGTGCTGCTGGAGCAGTCCGACACCGAGGGCGAGCAGCACGCCCGGGCGCTGTTCGAGGGCCTGCTGGAAACCGCGCTGGAGCGTGGGCTGATCACCGATGCCGCGGTGGCCGAGAGCATCGAGCAGTCGAACGGCCTGTGGCACCTGCGCGAGTCGATCCCGCTGGCGCAGTCGGAGGAAGGCTTGAACATCAAGCACGACATCTCGCTGCCGGTGTCGCGCATCGTCGACTTCGTGGCCGCCACCGATGCGGCGTTGCGCGCCGCGTTGCCGGGGGTGCGGCTGGTCAACTTCGGCCACCTGGGCGACGGCAACCTGCACTACAACGTGCAGGCGCCCGAAGGCGGCGACGCGAAGCAGTTCCTGCTGCAGCACGAAGCGGCGGTCAACACCATCGTCTACGACGCGGTGGGAGCGTGTGGCGGGTCGATCTCGGCGGAGCACGGGATCGGGGCGTTGAAGCGCGACGAGCTTGCCGTGCGCAAGTCGCCGGTGGCGCTGGGGTTGATGCGCAGCATCAAGCAGGCACTGGATCCGAACGGCCTGATGAATCCTGGCAAGGTCGTGTAGGCGTTCCTTCCGCGCGAAAAGGCGCGTAGGGCGAGCCCCACATCCCCCACCCGCGCCTTTGCTCGCGCAGAGCGCCCAACAGCTATTGCAGCGTGCCCTTCGCAGCCGCCGGCAACGGCAGCGACATCACGTCGATGCCCTCCTCGGCCAGTGCCTGCGCATCCTCGCGTGTCGCACGGCCGCGGATCGCGCGCTCTTCGGCTTCTCCGTAGTGGATGCGCCGGGCCTCTTCGGCAAAGCGCTCACCCACATCGTCGGTGTTCGCCATCACGTGCTGCAMGGCCTTCAACCACATCGCCTGCATCGTCATCGCCTCCGGCGTGGCCGGCACCGGGTGCTGCGCCGCTGGCGTGGGGGCCTTGGGTTCACGCGCGCCTGACACATTCAGCCTGGGCGCGCTCGGCAGCCGGGTGACAGTCTTGTCGCCGCACAGCGGGCATTCGACCAGCCCGCCTTCGAATTGCGACTGGAAATCGGCTTCCGAGCCGAACCAGCCTTCGAAGCGATGGTCGTGCGCGCAGCACAGGTTGAGCACTTTCATGCGCGCATTATCAGCAGACGCTCAGCGCCGCGCAGCCTGCAGGGCGATGYCCCAGCGGCCGGCGCGCCAATTCCGCAACGACTTCAGGTGGACAAGGCTTTGACGATGGCCTGCGAACACAGCGCCATCAGGCCGCCGGGCAGGATTCCGAAGAACAGCACGGCCGCGCCGTTCAGCGACAGCACCACCCGCACGTCGTTCGGGGCGATCACCGGATGGGTGTCCACCGGGTCCTCGAAATACATCACCTTCACCAGGCGCAGGTAGTAGAACGCGCCCACCAGCGACAGCATCACCGCCAGCACCGCGACGCCGATGTAGAACGGCACATTGGTCGTGACCAGCGCCTGCAGCACCGCGAGCTTGGCATAGAAGCCCACCGTCGGCGGAATGCCGGCCAGCGAGAACATGAAGATCGCCATCACGCCGGCGAACCACGGGTTGCGCTTGCCCAGGCCCTTCAGGTCGTCGA
>NZ_JBFUFP010000087.1:0-10784 GCF_056403375.1 Rhizobacter sp. P2_H2 | reverse complement strand
CAACGAACGAAGTGAGTGGCGGGAGTTTGCCGATGCACCCCCGAAGCCGAGCTTCTTCGTGCAGTCGGCCCGCCAGGGCCGACCGCCCCAGCCGAGCCCCCACAGCCTGCCCCGGCCGCTCCGAACACGCGCCACGAAAGAACAGAAGCCTGCCCCCTCAGAAGGAGGCGAATAAATCAGCACAACGCTATGCTGCGCGAACACTCCACGGAAGGATTCGCGATGAAGAAGAAGGCCCCGTCCCCGGCACGCAGCGCCAAGGAACGCCAGCGCGCCCCGCTGGTCACGCCGACCGACCTGAAGGCCGGCGCCACGCGCGACATCGCCGCCGCGATGAACGGCATCCTGGCCGACGTGTTCGCGCTGTACCTGAAGACCAAGAACTTCCACTGGCACATGAGCGGCCCGCACTTCCGCGACTACCACGTGATGCTCGACGAGCAGGCCGACCAGCTCTACGCGATGACCGACCCGATCGCCGAACGCGTGCGCAAGGTGGGCGGCAGCACGCTGCGCTCGATCGGCCACATCGCGCGCTYGCAGCGCATCCTCGACAACGACGCCGAGTTCGTCGAGCCGTCGGACATGCTCGCCGAACTCCGCGAGGACAACAAGACGCTGGTCGCCGAACTGCGCGAGGCCCACGGCGTCTGCGACGAACACCACGACATCGCCACCGCCAGCCTGATCGAAGTGTGGATCGACGAGACCGAGCGCCGCACCTGGTTCCTGTTCGAGGCCGGCCGCTCGGGCGACAGCAGCGGGCATTGAAGGTCTTCAGGCTTCGCGTGGGCGGCACGCTTGTTGCAACATCGGGGGCCATGAGCACCCCCGCTGCCTCCTCCGAAACCCCGCCGCCGCTCCAGCGCCACACGCTGTTCGAGGACGCGCAGGCCATCTTCACCGGCACGCTGTTCGTCTCGCTGGCGCTGATCCTGTTCGCGCAGGTCGGGCTGCTGACCGGCGGCACCGCGGGTGTCGCCTTCGTGCTGCACTACGCGACCGGCATCGGCCTGGGCAAGCTGTTCTTCGCGATCAACCTGCCGTTCTACTGGTTCGCGTGGCGGCGCATGGGCCGCGAGTTCACGCTGAAGACTTTCATCGCGATCACGCTGCTGTCGCTGATGACCGACTGGTCGCCCCAGCTGTTCGCGATCGAGCGCCTGCACCCGGCCTATGCGGCCGTGCTCGGCGGGCTGCTGCTCGGTTCGGGCTGCCTGTTCCTCGCTCGCCACCGCGCCAGCCTGGGCGGCGCCACCATCGTGTCGCTGTACCTGCAGCAGACACGCGGCTGGCGGGCCGGCAAGGTGCAGATGGGCGTCGATTGCAGCGTCGTGCTGCTTGCGCTGACGGTGGTCGAACCGTCGCGCGTCGCATGGTCGGTGCTCGCGGCCATCGTGATGAACCTGTTCATCGCGGTCAACCACAAGCCGGGGCGCTACGCCGTGTTGTGATCCGGCGGTGCCGTGAACCGCGCGCTCAGCGTTGCCTCTCGTGTTCCGCTCCGCGGTCCAGCCCGCGATCGGGCGACTCGAAGTGCTGCTGCTGGCCCGGGCTCGGCTCGATCAGCTCCTCGATGATCAGGTGCCCGAACTTCTGCGCCCGCGCCGCGTTGTGCTCGCGTGCCACCTGCGTGATGAACTCCTCGTGGTCGCTCTTCGGCCACAGCACGACCACGTAGCCGTGCCCCTGCTCGGCCAGCGCGAGGTGCGTCTTCAGCAGGTTCAGGTCCTGCCCGATCGAGGCCAGCACGCCCGCATGGGCGATGTTGGTCCGCATCTGCCGCGCCATCTGCTGCGGCGAGAACACCAGCAGGTCGCTTTCCAGGAAGTTCTCGTCCAGCAGGGCGTTCAGCGCCCCCTGCAGGTCGTCGGCCGATCGGAAGGCCAGGAAGACCTTGTTCTCGGGCGGCAGCACGCCGTCGCTGCGGATCGGGTTCGAGACGGCGTTGGCAGCAGTCGGGTTCACGGTGTTCTGGCTCATGGCACCTCCAGTGGATCGGGCACCGCGATGGCCGCGGCGGATGGGACGGGCGGTCGCGGCGCCACAGGCCGCGCCGGTCCGGGAAAGTCGTCGACCTGGATCACCCTGGCCGCCGCGCGCAGGTAGGCGAGCGCGGCCGCCGGGTTGCGCGAATGGCTGGCCACATCCTCCAGCGAACGCGAATGGCGCAAGGCCTGGTTCAGTTCGCCGGCTTCGTCGCCGAGCGCACGCGCCTGGTCGAGCGCGTTGCGCAGGTCGCGCAGGCCGCCGCTGCGCGGCGAACCCACATCGATGCACAGGCGCGCCAGCACCGCCGGTTCGCTGCGCAGCGATTCGGCCAGCGCCACCAGGTCGCGGTCGCGCAGCGGGGCGAGGTGCCGCGTGCCGTTCAGCAGCAGCGGCGCCAGCGCACGCAGCAGGCCGGAGGGCAGGTTGGCGTACAGGTCGCGCAGCGTCGCGGCGGCCTGGTCCAGCTGCACGCGGATCGCCGCGCGCGCGATCGGCAGCAGGGCCGGGTCGGCCTCGCGCTCGTAGCGCCACACGCTGGCCGATGCGAGGTACAGGTTCGCCAGCACATCGCCGAGCCGGGCAGACAGCAATTCCATGCGCTTGAGCTTGCCGCCCAGCAGGCCCATCGCCAGGTCGGCCGTCAACGCGTACTTGGCGGACACGCGGGCGATCAGCCGCGCTTCTTTCCGAAGGCCCTCGGGCACCTGGCCGCGCAGCGGCGCGCCGACCAGGCTGGCGCCCAGGTTGCGCAGCACGTGGCGGCCGTGCGCCAGCAGCGCCGCGCCCAGCGCCTGTTCGTCGTTCGCCTGCACCGCAGCCATCTCGTCGAGCACGTGCGGATGGCAGCGCACCGCCCCCTGGCCGAAGATGATCAGCGAGCGCGTCAGGATGTTGGCGCCTTCCACCGTGATCGCGATCGGCGCCTGGCGGTATGCCGCGCCGAGCAGGTTGCCCGGCCCCGAGATGATGCCCTTGCCGCCCAGCACGTCCATGCCGTGGATCACCGCGCGCCGGCCGGCTTCGGTCAGGTGCACCTTCAGGATCGCGCTCGCGACGCTCGGCCGCTGGCCGGCATCGAGTGCCGCAGCGGTGTAGCGGCGGGCCGCGTCGGTCGCGTACAGGTCGGCGGCGGTGCGGGCGAGCAGCGCGGCGATCGCGTGGAACTTCGCGATCGGCAGCCCGAACTGCTCGCGGATCTGCCCGTAGCCGCTCATCACGAACAGCGCCGTCTGCTGCATCGCCGCGCCCATCGCCGGCAGCGAGATCGCGCGGCCTGCCGCCAGGCACTCCATCAGCATGCGCCAGCCCTGGCCCACCTGCGGCTCGCCGCCGATCACCCAGTCCATCGGCACGAACACGTTCTCGCCGCGCACCGGGCCGTTCATGAAGGCCGAATCCATCGGGTGGTGGCGGCGGCCGATCTCCATGCCGGGCGT
Organism: Rhizobacter sp. P2_H2; assembly: GCF_056403375.1. Taxonomy (NCBI): domain Bacteria; kingdom Pseudomonadati; phylum Pseudomonadota; class Betaproteobacteria; order Burkholderiales; family Sphaerotilaceae; genus Rhizobacter; species Rhizobacter sp. P2_H2. The sequence continues at coordinate 7,356 of NZ_JBFUFP010000087.1, read as the reverse complement.
CGGCACCGGCAGCAGCGCGCAGGTGATGCCCAGTTCCTGCTCGCCCTCGGGGCGCGTCAGGTCGACCGCCTGGAACGCGAGGCCGACCACCGTCGCCACCGGCGCCAGCGTGATGTAGCGCTTGTCGAAGGTGACGCTGAAGCCGCGCACGCGCCGGCCGTCGATCACACGCTCGGTCAGCACGCCGCGGTCGGGGATGGCGGCGGCATCGGAGCCGGCATAGGGCGAGGTCAGGCCGAAGCAGGGCAGGTCGCGGCCATCGGCCAGGCGTTCGAGGTACTGCGCCTTCTGGGCCTCGGTGCCGTAGCGCAGCAGCAGTTCGGCCGGCCCGAGCGAGTTCGGCACCATCACGGTGACCGCGGCGGCGACGTTCACGCTCGCGATGCGCGTCACCACGGTCGCATGCGCATGGTGGCTGAAGCCCAGGCCGCCGTGCTCCTTCGGGATGATCATGCCGAAGAAGCGCTTCGTCCGCAGGTGCTGCCACACGGCGGCGGGCAGGTCGCCCTCGGTGTCGATCGAGAAGTCGTCGAGCATGCCGATCAGGTCGCGCACCGGACCGTCGAGGAAGGCGTGCTCGTCCGGCGTCAGGCGGTTCGGCGGGATCGCCAGCAGCGCATCGAAATCGGGCCTTCCGGAGAACAGCTGGCCTTCGAAGCCCACCGTGCCGGCTTCGAGCGCGGCCCGTTCGGTGTCGCCCATCGCGGGCAGGGCCTTGCGGAAGAACGGCATCGCGGTGCGGCCGAGCCAGCGGTTCAAGGGGGTCAGGCCCATCGAGGGTCTCCGTGCAGACGAGATGGCCCATGGTCGAGCCTGCCGGTGTGCGAATCTGCCGGACGGCGCCGGCTTGCCGGGTCAGACAGCGCTCACAGGCCAGGCCGCCGCCCAGAGCATCGATCGCAGTTGTAGGCAGTTTCCCCTCATGCTGGGCCTGACCTTGACCGACACCACACGCGGCGCGCATCGGATTGGCAGCCACGCAGCGCCATCGAACAATGGCGTGTCATCCGGTCAGCCTTCCTACCGACTCAGGGAATCWCATGAACTTCAAGAACATGCGCGTGAAGACCAAGCTGATGCTCGGTTTTGCCGTGCTGGCGACCATCGTGCTGCTGGTCTCGGGGCTGTCGCTGCGCTCGCTCTCCCGTTCGAACGAGCGCTTCGACAACTACCTGGAAGGTGTCGGCCAGCGCGAACGCCTGGCCACCAGCCTGCGCGGTGCCGCGACGCGGCGCGCGATCGCGGCGCGCAACCTGGTGCTGGTGACCGATCCGGCCGACCGTGAGTTCGAGAAGAAGGCCGTCTCCGAATCGCACGAGGAGACCAAGGTGGCGATGCAGCGCCTGAAGGCCGCGATGGGCGACAGCTTCGACGTGACCGCGCGCGACCGCGAGCTGGTGGCGCAGATCGACGCCATCGAGATGAAATACGACGTCGTGGCGCTCAGCATCGTCGGCATGGCGCTGGACGGCAAGCGCGAGGAGGCGATCACGAAGATGAACGCCGAATGCCGGCCGCTGCTGGCGGCGTTGCTGAAGACCACCAGCGAACTGATCGAATACGAATATGCGCAGGCCGAAGGGATCGTCAAGGTGGCCGATGCGGCCTACGCGGGCGACCGCATCACGATGATCGCCGCCTGCGTCGCCGCGATGCTGGCGGCCGTCGGCCTCGGCTGGCTGCTCAGCAACGCGGTGACCGCGCCGCTGACGCGCGCCGTCACGCTCGCCGAGGCGGTGGCTGCCGGCGACCTGGGCACGGACATCGTCGTCGACAGCCGCGACGAGACCGGCCTGCTGCTGGCCGCGCTGAAGAAGATGAACGGCAGCCTGGTCGACATGGTCGGCAAGGTGCGCCAGTCGGCCGACGGCATCGCGACGGCCTCGGCCGAGATCGCGATGGGCAACCAGGACCTGTCGAGTCGCACCGAGCAGCAGGCGAGCGCGCTGCAGCAGACGGCGGCCTCGATGCAGCAGATGACCGAGACGGTGAAGCAGAACGCCGACAGCTCGCGCCAGGCGAGCCAGCTCGCGGTCTCGGCGGCCGACGTGGCCGGCCGCGGCGGCGAGGTGGTGCAGCGCGTGGTCGCGACGATGGGCGAGATCTCCGATTCGAGCCGCAAGATCGCCGACATCATCGGTGTGATCGACGGCATCGCGTTCCAGACCAACATCCTCGCGCTGAATGCGGCCGTCGAAGCCGCCCGGGCCGGCGAGCAGGGCCGCGGCTTCGCGGTGGTGGCCGGCGAGGTGCGCAGCCTCGCGCAGCGCAGTGCGCAGGCGGCCCGCGAGATCAAGGGCCTGATCGGCACCAGCGTCGAGAAGGTCGAGGCTGGCAGCAAACTGGTGACGGAAGCCGGCAGCACGATGAACGACATCGTGGCCCAGGTGCGCCGCATGACCGACCTGATCGCCGAGATCAACGCGTCGACCACCGAGCAGAGCAGCGGCATCGTGCAGGTGAACCAGGCGGTGGCGTCGATCGATTCCGGCACGCAGCAGAACGCCGCACTGGTGGAAGAGAGCGCCGCGGCGGCCGAGAGCCTGAAGATCCAGGCGGCCGGGCTGCTGGACGTGATCGCGGCGTTCCGCACCGGGGACCGGCACGCGTTCGCCTGATCACATCCTCATGATCACATCGGCGGCGCGAACCCGTTGCGCCCCGCGATCACCCGCAGCGCCACCGGCTTGCCGTCGCGCAGCTGCGCGGTGACCAGCACCTTCGCGCCCGGCACCAGCAGCGCCCGGTCGCCCGGCTTCACGGTGACGACCGGCACGCCTTCGGGCACCAGCACCGTCTTCTCACCGTCCTTGTAGCGCAGCCGCAGCGTGCGGCCCTTGGCCTGTCCGACGACGTCGGCGACGGTGGCATTGGTCATCGTGCTGCCCGGCTGCAGGTCCCACGGGTAGTGGCCCTCGCCGGTGCCGCGCGCCTGCTCGGGAAACACCAGCACCTCCAGCGCCTGCAGCGTGCCGTCGGGCTGCGGCATTGCCGCGGTGCCGATGTAGCTGCCGGCGGCGATGCCGGACAGCTCGGTCGGCACCACCTCGTTGACGCCGAAGGTGTCGGCCAGCGCCAGGCGCAGCACCTCGCCGCTGCGCTCCTTGATCACCAGCGTGGTGTTGTCGAAGGACTCGACGGTGCCGCGCAGGCGTTGTGTCGGGGCCGGTGCCGATGTCTGCGCATGTGCGAACGTGGCGGCCAGTGTCAGCAGTGCGGCGCCGAGGAAGCGGGGAAGGTGGGTCATGGGGGTGTCCGGTTGGGATTACTGGGGGTACAGGCCGTGTACGCGCCCGAACAGCCGCGTCATCCCGAGCAGCGCATCGATGTTCGGTGTCGGCAGTGGCAGGCGCTGCGCGATCTCGCGCACCGCGCCGACCAGCGCATCGAGTTCGATGCCGCGGCCGGCCTCCACGTCCTGCAGCATCGAGGTCTTGAACGCGCCGAGCTTGCGCGTGACCTGCTGGCGGWCTTCCGGGGTCTGCGCGATCGCGCAGCCGATGCGCGCGCCGATCGCCGAGGCCTCGCGCATCGCGTTCGCGCAGAACGTGAGCAGCAGCGGGTCGTCGAGCACGCGATCGACGGTGGCGCCGGTGATTGCCGTCACCGGGTTCATCGTCATGTTGCCCCACAGCTTGTACCAGATGTCCTGGCGCACGCTGGCCGACACGGTGACGTCGAAGCCGGCCTGCGTCAGCAGCGCGCCGAGCTCGCGGGCGCGTGCCGATTCGCCGCCGCCGGGCTCGCCGATGATCAAGCCCTGGCCCATCTTGTGTTCGACGAGGCCGGGCTGCGGGCTGGTGGTGGCCGCGTGCACGACGCAGCCGAGCACCTGCTCGTGCGGGATCTTCGCGGCGATGCGGCCACCGGGGTCGACGCTCTCGAGCGGAGCGTCGCCGATCGCCGCGATGCCGCGGCCGAACCACCAGGGCACGCCGTTCATCGCCGGCAGCACGACGGTGTGCGGCGCGAGCAGCGGCGCGAGCTGGTCGGCCACCGCGGCGAGCGCCGGGCCCTTCACGGCGATGACGACCAGGTCCTGCGGGCCCAGCTCGGCCGCATCGGCGCTGGCGGTGGCCGGCCCGCTGACGAGCTGGCCGCCTTGCTGCAACCGCCAGCCGTGTTCGCGCAGCGCCTGCAGCGTCGCGCCGCGGGCGACCGCGCTGACCTGCGCGCCCGTGTTCGCCGCGAGCCGCGCGCCGATGAATCCGCCGATCGCGCCGGCCCCGTAGATGCACACCTTCATCGCTGCCCCTTCTCTGAACGAAGGGGCATTCTGCGACAGGCGCTACTTTCGTGTCTTCGGGGGTTTTGACTTCGACTTGCCCGGCGCGGCCAGGGCCAGCCGCTTCGCGATGCCGGCGTGGAAGCGCTCGATCTCGTCGGCGGTGGCGAGCGATTCGGGCAGCTCCACGTCGATGCGGTGCAGCGTCTGTGCCGGTCCGGCGCGCAGCATCGCGACCGGGCCGACGCGGCGCGAGCCGACCGGCAGGTCGACCTGGACGCCGACCACGCGGCCGGCCTCGGTGATCACGGTGGCGGTGTGCATGGTGCTCAACTCCATTCGGCAATGCTGAGGTTGTAGTGGATCGCCACCGGCCCGGCATTGCGGATGTTGACGGTGTAGTGGATGCCGTCGGTCTCGCCGTTCGATCGGGCGACGACGCCCTGGCTGACCGTGACCAGTTCGACGTTGACCTGCGGCTCCTGGATGTTGGGCGCCGCGACGGCGACGCCGACATCGCGGCCGAAGCCGTCGAAGAAATACTCCCAGTGGTGCGTGGCGCCGGCCGCGAGGCTCACGATGCCGCCGACGTTGCGATGCAAGGCCATTCAGTTGCTCCGGTGGTGGTGCAGTGGACCTGCCACGGTAACGGCGCCAGCCGCCACGTCCATACCGAAACTTGGGGACGCGGGTGTCAGGCGGGGCGGCTGTCTTGCTGGCTCTCCTGCCGGTACTCGAAGCGCAAGCCCCCGCCCGGCGCCGTCTCCAGCGTGATCGTTCCACCCAGCCGCTGCGCAATGCTGCGCGCGATCGACAGGCCCAGCCCGCTGCCGGTCTGCTGCGTGCCGAGCAGCCGGTAGAACGCATCGAACACCCGCTCGCGCTGGTCCGGCGGAATGCCGGGGCCGGTGTCGTCGACGCGCAGCAGCGCGCGGCCACCGGCCTGTTCGAGGCTCACGTCGACGCGCCCGCCGGCCGGCGTGTAGCGCACCGCGTTGTCGACCGCATTGCGCACCAGCGTCTGCAGGTCGACCGGCGTGCCGGCGACCCGCACCGCGTCGAGCCGCGTGACGCCCAGGTCGACCTGTCCGGCCTCGGCCATCGCGACCAGGTCGGAGACCACCTCGCGCACCACCTCGTGCAGCGCGACCGAGGGCTGCGCCGCTGCATCCGGCCCGTGGTGCGCGTCGGCCCGCGGCGCCTGCACCCGCGCGAGCGACAGCAGCTGCTCCAGCAGTGCCCGCGAGCGCGACAACCCCTCGCGCAGCGGCACGAAACGCCGCCGTGCCTCGGGCGACATCTCCGCATGCTCCAGGTTCTCGGCCTGCACCGTCAGCGCGGTGATCGGCGAGCGCAGCTCGTGCGCCGCGTCGGCGACGAAGCGGCGTTGCTGCTCGAGCGATTCGGTGAGGCGGCGCAGCAGCGCGTTGATCGACGTGACGAAGGGCCGCACCTCGTCGGGCATGTCGCCGGCCGGCACGTCGACCAGCGCGGCGTCGCCCTGGCGATCCAGCTGGTGCGAGGCCCGCGCGATCGGCCGCAGCGTGCTGCCGATCACCACGCGGATCAGCAGCAACAGCACCGGCAGCAGCACCACCAGCGGCACCAGCGCGGCCAGCGCACTGTCCTGCGCGATGTCGTCGCGCCGGTCGGTCTGCTGCGCGACGATGAAGCGGCGGCCGTCCGGCAGGTGGGTCAGCAGCATGCGCCACGGGCGGCCTTCGGCGACGTGCGTGTCCAGCCCGTCGGGCAGGTCGCGCGGCAGCCGGCCGATGCCGTTCACGCGCGGCTCGCCCGCCGCCGTGTCGACCAGCTCCACCACCACGCTCGGCCGCGGCGCGCCCGGCGTGGCCGTCGGCTCGACCGGGTTGATCGCGAGCTGGCCGGCCAGCACCAGCGCGGCGGTCTGCTCGAGCAGGTCGTCCTGCAGCTCGTTGGCCTCGTGCAGCGCCCAGAAGAACGACACCGCGCCGGCCGCGACCGCGGTGGCCAGCAGCAGCACGGCCATCCACAGCGACAGGCGGAACTGCAGCGAGTTCCTCATGGGGCGATGACAGTCATGCCGCGCGGTCCACGCGCCAGCCGACGCCGCGCACGTTGCGGATCACCGCGGGGCCGAGCTTGCGGCGGATGCCGTGGATCAGCACTTCGACGGTGTTGCTCTCGACCTCCTCGTTCCAGCCGTAGATTCGCTCCTCGAGCTCCTGGCGCGAGAGGATCGCGCCGGGGCGCACCAGCAGCGCCTGCAGCAACGTGAACTCGCGGCCGGAGAGGGCGGCGCTGCGGCCCTCGAAGCTCACGTCGCGCGTCACCGGATCGAGCGTGATCGCGCCGTTGGTCAGCAAGGGCGACGCCGAGCCGCCTTGCCGGCGCACCACGGCACGCATGCGCGCGAGCAGCTCCTGCACGTCGAAGGGCTTCAGCACGTAGTCGTCCGCGCCGAGGTCGAGGCCGGCGATGCGGTCTTCGACCTCGTCGCGCGCGGTGACGATCAGGATCGGCACGCGGGCATCGCGCGCGCGCAGCTGGCGCAGCACGTCGATGCCGTCGCGCCGCGGCAGGCCGAGGTCGAGCAGCACGAGGTCATAGGCCTGCGCCAGCGCGGCGGCCAGGGCCTGCTCGCCGTCGGTGGTCCAGTCCACTGCATAGGCGGCATCGGACAGCGCCTGCTGCACGGCCGCGCCGATCATCSGGTCGTCTTCCACCAGCAGGACGCGCATCGCTTGTTTTCGCCAGGGTTCACCGCAAGGACAAGGCACGCATTCTGAACGAACCCATGCCGCCTGGACGATGACCACCGGATGACGCAAGCCTTCATGCCAGTCGTTGCAGGGTCATTCGCGAAGCCTTGACGTGATCGTGGAAAATGAGAATGATTCTCAACTAATAACGATGAGCACCAGGGGGTAGAGCGTGTCGATCACCAACCATGAGCCTGCCGCAGGGCTCGGTGGAGCCTTTCTCGCGCACCGGGCCAAGCTGCAAGGCCTGGCCCACAAGATCACCGGGCGGCGCGAGCTGGCCGAGGACGTGGTGCAGGAGGCCTTTCTCAAACTGTCCGACGTGTCGCACGGCTTGGCGGTGCAGCAGCCGATCGGCTACTGCTTCCAGGTGGTGCGCAACCTGGCGAT
>NZ_JBFUFP010000086.1:0-10787 GCF_056403375.1 Rhizobacter sp. P2_H2 | reverse complement strand
TGAGCCACGAGATCCGCACGCCGATGAACGGCATCCTCGGCACCACCGAGCTGCTGCTGACGACCGGGCTGCAGCCCGACCAGCACCGCTACGCGAAGACCGCGCACCGCTCGGCGATGGCGCTGCTCGCGCTGATCGACGATGTGCTCGACCTGTCGCGCATCGAGGCCCGCAAGCTCACGCTGCACCCGGTCGCGGTCGACGTGGGCACGCTCGCGGCCGAGACCGTCGAGCTGATGAGCTTCGCCGGCCGCGACAAGCCGGTGACGCTGAGCTGCTCGCTGCCCACCGCGCTGCCGGCCGTCGTCGAGTGCGATCCGGTGCGGGTGCGGCAGGTGCTGGTCAACCTGCTGCACAACGCGATCAAGTTCACCGAGCGCGGCACGGTCGCGCTGGTCGTCACGCTGCTCGCCGACACGCCCGAGGCGGTGCGGCTGCGCTTTCGGGTCGAGGACACCGGCATCGGCATCGCGGCCGACAAGCTCGGGCTGATCTTCGATGCGTTCACGCAGGTCGACGGCAGCAGCACGCGCCGCCACGGCGGCACCGGGCTGGGCCTCGCGATCGTCAAGCAGCTGGTGGAGCTGATGGACGGGCGCCTGGGCGTCACCAGCGAGCCGGGCGTCGGCTCGGCCTTCTGGGTCGAGCTGGACATGAAGAAGTCGACCGCGACGCCGGCACCGGCCGCCACCACGCTGTCGGCGCTGCCTGCCGAAGCGGCCGAGCCGCGCGGCCCGCTGCGCGCGCACGTGCTGCTCGCCGAGGACGATCCGGTCAACCAGATGGTGCTGCACAGCATGCTGGTGAAGCTGGGCTGCGAGGTCGACATCGCGTCCGACGGCGCGGCCGCCTTCCGCGCCGCGCAGGAGTTCCGGCACGACCTGATCTTCATGGACCTGCACATGCCGGTGATGGACGGCCACGACGCGGCGCGCCAGATCCGCGCCTGGGAGCGCGAGCAGGGCGGCTACACGCCGATCGTCGCGCTGACCGCCGACGCGCTCGACGGCGACCGCGAGCGCTGCCTGCAGGCCGGCATGAACGATGTCGTCACGAAGCCGGTCAGCACCGCGATGCTGGCGTCGGTCATCGAGCGCTGGACGGGGCACCCGACGCAGCCCGCGTCGCCCTGGTGAACGGCAGCCGCTGGATCGCCAGCAGCAGGTCGTCGACATAGGTGAACACGACCGGGATCACGAGCAGGCTCAGCACCGTCGACGTGAGCAGCCCGCCGATCACGATCACGGCCATCGGCTGGCGGAAGCTCGCCTCGGCGCCCAGCCCGAGCGCGTTCGGCAGCATGCCCGCGCCCATCGCGATCGTCGTCATCAGGATCGGCCGCGCGCGCTTGTGGCAGGCATCGAGCAGGGCGTCGAGCCGCCCCATGCCGTGCGTGCGGCGCGCCATGATGGCGTACTCCACCAGCAGGATCGAGTTCTTCGTCACGATGCCCATCAGCATCAGCAGCCCGATCACCGACGGCATCGAGAAGCTCAGGTGCGTGACCAGCAGCGCGAACAAGGCCCCGCCGAGCGACAGCGGCAGCGCGCACAGGATGGTGGCCGGCTGCAGGAAGTCGTGGAACAGCAGCACCAGCACCGCGTAGATGCAGAACACGCCGATCGCCATCGCGAGGCCGAAGCTCTCGAACAGCTCGCCCATGCGCTGCAGCTCGCCCTGCTCGACCGGGTGCACGCCGGCCGGCAGGTGCTGYAGCGCCGGCAGCGCCAGCGCCTCGCGCTGCACCTCGCCGAGCGTGCGGCCGGCCAGCTCCACCGTCAGCGTCACGTTGCGTTCGCGGTCGAGCCGGTCGATCTGCGCCGGGCCGCTGCCGATCGCCAGCTCGCCGAGCGATGCGAGCGCGACGCTGCCGCCGCTGCCGGCCACGCGCAGCTGGCCGATCGCGGCCAGGCTGTCGCGCTGCGAGGCCTCGACGCGCACGCGGATCGGCACCTGGCGCTGCGGCAGGTTCAGCTTGGGCAGCGCCGTCGAGTAGTCGCCGTAGGTGCCGATGCGCAGGACATCCGCGGCGGCCCCGGCGGTCACGCCCAGCGCCGCGGCACGCGCTGCATCGGGCGTCAGCTGCACCTCGGGCCGTTGCAGCGCGGCGCTGGATGTCACGTTGCCGATGCCGTGCAGCGTGCGCAGCTGGCTCTCCAGCGCCGCGGCGGCCTGGTCGAGCGCCGCCGCATCGTTGCCGGCCAGCGTCAGCTGCAGGCTTTCGCCGTTGCCGCCGCCGCCCACCGCGCTGCGCACGCCCGGCAGGCCGCGCAACACGCCGCGCAGCTCGGCCTCGATCGCCGACTGCTTGCTCGCGCGCTCGCCGCGCGGTACCAGGTCGACCGTCAGCGTCGCGCTGTTGCTGCTGGTGCTCGCGCTCGACGAGGTGCCGGGGTGGTCCTCGCCGGCGGTGATGCCGACGGCGCTGAACACCTGCTTCACGCCGGGCACCGCGCGCATCCGGCGCGAGGCCTCGCTCGCCACCGCGTCCATCTCCGCCAGCGTGCTGCCGGGCGGCAGCGTCAGCGTGACGCGGGTCTGCGCGTTGTCCTGCGCGGGCAGGAATCCCGACGGCAGCAGCGGGATCAGCGCGAGCGACAGCGCGAAGAACGCGAGCGCCGCCAGCACGGTCGTCTTGCGCCGGCGCAATGCGCTGCGCGCCCAGCCGAGGTAGCGCGTCATCAGCGCGCTGTCGGCGGCCTCGTGCGGCGCCGGCGCGCCGCGCGCCTTCATCAGGTAGGCGGCCATCATCGGCGTCAGCAGGCGCGCCACCAGCAGCGAGCACAGCACCGCGACCGAGGCGGTGACGCCGAACTGCCGGAAGATCTTGCCGACGACGCCCGACATGAAGGCCGTCGGCAGGAACACCGCGACCAGCGTGAAGGTGGTCGCGACCACCGCGAGGCCGATCTCGTCGGCCGCCTCCATCGCCGCCTGGTACGGCGTCTTGCCGGCCGCCAGGTGGCGCGCGATGTTCTCGATCTCGACGATCGCGTCGTCGACCAGGATGCCGATCACGAGCGACAGCGACAGCAGCGTGATCGTGTTCAGCGAGAAGTCAGCCAGGACCATGAAACCGAAGGTCGGCAGGATCGACAGCGGCAGCGCCGCCGCCGAGATCAGCGTGGCCCGCGTGTCGCGCAGGAACCACCACACCACCAGCATCGCGAGCACCGCGCCTTCGAGCAGCAGGTGCATCGAGCCGCGGTAGTTGTCCTCGATCGGCGCGACGGTGTTGCTGGCCTCGGCCAGCGCGACCGACGGGTTGGCCTGCCCGAAGGCGGCGACCGCGCGGCGCACGGCGCCGGCGACCGTCACGTCGGAGTAGCCCTTCGAGCGCGACACCTGCAGCGCGACCACCGGCGCGCCGTCGCGCCGCGCGAGCGACGTGCGCTCGGCCGGCCCGTCGACGATGCGGGCGACCTGGTCGAGCCGCACGCTGCGGCCGTCGCCGAGGGCGATGCTCATCGCCGCGAGCTCCTGCGCCGAGCCGACCGCGGCCAGCGTGCGCGCCGACTGCCGCTGGCCGGCGATGTCGCCCTGGCCGCCGGAGCTGTCGGTCTGCGCCGCCTTCAGCTGCGACGAGACGGTGGCCGGGCTGATGCCCAGGCCGGCCATCAGCGCCGGGTCGAGCTCGATGCGCACCTCGCGGTCGATGCCGCCGATGCGCTGCACCGCGGCCACGCCCTTCACCGACAGCAGGGCCTTCGTCAGCTCGTTGTCGACGAACCAGGACAGGTCCTGTTCGTCCATCGACGCGGAGGCGGCGGTGAAGGTCAGCAGCGACGAACTCGCCGCGGTGCTCTTCGACACGGTGGGTGCCGACATGCTGGCCGGCAGGTCGGCGCGCGCGCTGTCGACCGCGTTGCGCACCTCGCTGAGCGCGACCTCGGCGTCCTTCTCGATCTCGAAGCTGACGGTGATCGCGACCGTGCCGTCGGTGATGGTGGTCGTGATGTGGTCGAGCCGCGTCAGCGACGCGAGCTTGTCCTCGATCTTGCGGGCGACCTCGGTCTCCAGCTGCGCGGGCGCGGCGCCCTCCAGCGAGGCCGACACCATGATGGTCGGCAGGTCCATGTCGGGAAAGTCCTGGATCTGCAGCTTGTGGAAGCCGATCAGCCCGAGCACGGTGAGCAGCACGAAGACGAGGACGGCCGGCACCGGGTTGCGGATCGACCAGGAGGAAATGTTCACGGGCGGGCGCCTTGCGGGTTCGGGTTGTCGTTCAGGGTCAGCTTGACGGCGGGGGCGGCCTGCGCGACCTGCACCGGCGTGCCTTCGGAGAGGAAGGCGCCGCCGCTCGCGACGACGCGGGCGTCGTCCTTCAGGCCGGTCAGCACCTCGACGCGGTCGCCGATGCGCCGGCCGATCGACACGGTGCGGCGCGTGACGGTGCCGTCGTCCTTCAGCAGGAACACGTCGTTGCGGCCGTCGCGCGGCACCAGCGCGGTCTGCGGCAGCGTCAGCGCCGGCGTCACCGGTCCGTCGATGCTGCCGTTGGCGAACAGGCCGGGCTGCACCGCGCTGTCGGCCGGCAGGCTGACGTAGACGAGCGCGCGGCCGGTGCTGGTGCTGAAGGTCGGCGCGACCAGGCGCACGCGGCCTTCGATCACCTGGCCGCTCGCGAGCGTCAGGTGCGCCACCTGCCCGGCCTGCACCTGGGCGAGCTGGCGGGCGGCCAGCTCGGCGCGCCATTCGACCTTGCCCTGGCGCACCAGCCGGAACAGCTCGGTGCCGGCCGGCACCACGTTGCCCAGCACCGCGCTGCGCGAGGACACGATGCCGTCATCGACCGCGAGGATGCGCGTCTGCGACAGCTGGATGCGGGTGGCGAGCAGGTCGGCCTCGGCCGACGCGAGCGCCGCCCGGTTGGTGGCCTCGGCGATGCGGTAGTCGTCGACCTGCTGGCCCGACAGCGCGCCGCTGCCGTCGACCGCGCCGGCGCGCTGCAGGTTCATCTGCGCCTGCGCGAGGCCGGCGCGGGCCTGCGCGACGGCGGCCTGCTGCTTCTGCAGCTGGGCCTGCAGCGCGTCGTCGGCCAGGCGCGCGAGCAGCTGGCCGCGGCGCACGCGGCTGCCCACGTCGGCGAGCAGCTCGGTGATGCGCAACGAGCCGGTCTCGGCACCGATCACGGCCTCCTGCCAGGCGCTCAGCGTGCCGCTGGCCTGCAGCGTCTGCGGCCAGGCGGTGCGGGTCGGCGTGGTCAGCGCGACGCTCAGCGCGGCGGCCGGCGTGGCGGCCTGTGCCGGGGCGGCCGAGGCGGTGCCGCCCCACACCTGCCAGGCGCCGCCGCCGATGGCGATCAGCAGGGCCGCGGCGATCGCGGTGGTCTTCAGGCTTGGTTTCATGGTCGGGCTCCGGGGGTTGAAGGGGCGGTGGCTTGCAGGGTGTCGACGGTCCAGCCGCCGCCCAGCGCCTTGTAGAGCGCGACCCAGTCGCGCACCTGGTCGCGTTGCAGCGTCAGCAGCGTCGTCTCGGCCGAGATCGCGGCGCGGCGCGCTTCCTCCAGCGTCATCAGGCTGCTGCGGCCGGCGCGCCAGTCGGCCTGCACCGAGGTGAAGTAGCGCCGGTAGCGCTCGGCCGCGGTGCGGGCATCGCGGCTGCGGCGGGCCGCGCCTTCGAGGTTGACGAGGGCGGTCTCGACCTCCTTCACCGCGCTGCGCACCGCGCTGCGGTAGCCGGCGAGCGCGGCGTCGTACGCGGCCTGCGCCGAGTCGACCGCCGAGCGCGCCTGCCCGCCGTCGAGCAGCGGGATCGACAGGCTGGGGCCGAACGACGCGCTGCGGGTCGATCCGGCGAGGCTGGAGGACGACACGCTGATCGTGCCGCCCAGCGTGAAGCTCGGGTAGCGGCCGGCCTCGGCCTGGCCGATCTCGGCGCTGGCGGCGGCGAGCGCTCGCTCGCTGGCGACCAGGTCGGGCCGCTGGCGCAGCAGGTCGGCCGRCACGCCGTCGACGCTGAAGGCATCGGGGATCGGCACGGCCGGCGGCGTCGCGTCGATCAGCGTGCGCAGCGCCGGTTCGTCGGCACCGGTCAGCGCGACGAGCGACTTGACCAGGCCTTCGCACTCGGTCTGCTGCGCGATCAGCGTGGCGTTGGCGCTGGCGGCGCTGGCCTCGGCCAGGTCGCCGTCGGAGGCGGCGCTGAAGCCGGCGCGCACCTTGACCTGCGTGAGGCGCACGGTCTCCAGCTGCGAGCGGACCTCGCTCTCGTCCTGCCGGGCCAGCAGCCGGCAGGCGCGGTACTGCACGTACGTGTCGGCCACTTCGGCGGCGAGCGAGACGCGGGCCTCGTGCCAGTCGGCGCCGCGCGCATCGACGCGGGCCTGCGCGGCTTCGCGGCCGCGCCGCAGCTTGCCGAACAGGTCGATCTCCCACGAGGCGTCGAGGCCGCCGCTGCGTGTCGTCGTGTCGCTCGTGACACCGTCGGTGCGCTGGTGTGACCGGCTCGCCGAAGCGCTGCCCGTGAGCGACGGCGCTGCCGACGCACGGGCGCTGCCGAGCGCGGCCCGCGCGGCGGCGATGTTGGCCGCGGCGGTCGCGAGCGACGGGCTGTCGGCCTCGGCCATCTGCACCAGGCGCGCGACCGTCGGGTCGTCGAAGGCCGACCACCAGCTGGCGAGCTGCACGCTGCTGCCGTGGTGCGGCAGCGCGGCCTGCCACGTGCTGCCGGTGGCGACCGCGGGGGCCTGGTAGTCGGGGCCGACGACTGCGCAGCCGCTCAGCAGCAGCGCCAGCGAGACGCCGAGCGCAACGGGTTTGACGAGGAATCTGGACATGCCTTCATCGTAGGAAAGCGCTCTGTCGGGCGGTGTTCGGCTGCGTCAAGTTGGGTAAAAGCGGGCGGGCGAAGGGTGTCGGCGGCTGTCGCCGCGCCATACTTCGCCGATGATTTCCGTGCTGCTGGTCGATGACGATGCCGAACTCACGTCGATGCTGGGCCAGTACCTGCAGCGCGAGGGTTTCGATGCGCACGCGGTGCACGACGGCGAGGCGGGGGTGGCCGAAGCGCTGTCGGGGCGCTACGCGATCGCGGTGTTCGACGTGATGATGCCGAAGCTGAGCGGCATGGAAGCGCTGCGCCGCATCCGTGCGACGAGCCGGCTGCCGGTGCTGATGCTCACCGCGCGCGGCGACAACATCGACCGCATCGTCGGCCTCGACATGGGCGCCGACGACTACATGCCCAAGCCGTGCATGCCGGGCGAGCTGGTGGCGCGGCTGCGCGCGATCCTGCGGCGCGTCACGCCCGCCGGCGACGAGGGCGCGTCACCGTCGCGGCGCCTGCAGGCCGGTGCGCTGGAGCTGATGCCCGGCAGCCGCAGCGCGCTGTGGCGCGGCGTGCCGCTGGAGCTCACCGGCACCGAGTTCAGCCTGCTGGAGGTGCTGGCGCGGCAGGCGGGGCAGCTCGTCAGCAAGCAGGACATCTCGAAGCGCGCGTTCGGCCGGCCGCTCGAGCGCTTCGACCGGCGCATCGACGTGCACATCAGCAGCATCCGGCAGAAGCTCGGCACGCGCGCGGACGGGCAATCGTGGATCCAGGGCGTGCGCGGCATGGGCTACCAGCTGCTGGTGGACTGATGGCGACCTTCTGGAAGCTGTTCGTCAGCCTGTGGGCGATCTGCATGATGGCCTTCGGGGCCTCGGTGGCGGTGCTGCATTTCACCGGGCACCGGCCACCACCGGACGACGGACTGTTCCCGCTGCTGCCGATCGCGCTGGGGGCGCTGATCAGCCTGATCTTCAGTGCCGGGGTCGCCAGCGTGCTGTCGCGTTCGCTGGGCCATCTGCGCTGGGGCCTGCAGCGCGCGGCGCAGGAGCGCTTCGAGACGCGGGTGCGCCCGCTGATGGACCCGCGCAGCAACGAGTTCGTCGCGGTCGCGCAGGAGTTCGACCGCATGGCCGAGCGGCTGCAGCTGATGYAGGCGACGCGGCGCACGCTGCTGCACGACCTGTCGCACGAGCTGCGCTCGCCGCTGGCGCGCATGCAGGCGGCGATCGGCCTGAGCCGGCAGGATGCCGAGGGCGCGCGGCTGCTGCACGAGCGCATCGAGCGCGAGGTGCAGCGGCTGGACCTGCTGGTCGAGGAGCTGCTGACGCTGCACCGGCTCGAATCGGCCGACGATCCGGCCGGCGAGCGGCTGGCCACCGCGCGGGTCGATCTCGTCGAGCTGCTGGTGGCGATCACCGACGACGCGGGCTTCGAGGCGCGGGCCGCGGAAGGCCGCAGCGTCGAGCTGCGCAGCGGCGGCGGTGCCTTCGTCGCGAACGTCAATGGCGACCTGGTCTACCGCGCGTTCGAGAACGTGATCCGCAACGCGGTCAAGTACACGGCGCCGGGCACGCGGGTGGAGGTGGAGGTGCGGCTGCCCGCGCATGGCAAGACGCTCGAGGTGCTGGTGTCCGACCGCGGGCCCGGCGTGCCGGAAGACAAGCTGCAGGCGATGTTCGAGCCCTTCGTGCGCCTCGAAGGCAGCGAGTCGGTGCGTGGCACCGGGCTCGGGCTGGCGCTCGCGCGCCGCGCGATCGTCTCGCACGGCGGACGGATCGACGCGAGGCGGCGTGACGGCGGCGGGCTGACCGTGTGCATCCAGCTGCCGGCGGACGGGCCGCAGGCCTGAATCGGGACCGGGCCCGGTTCACTGAAACCTGCGCACTGAAACCCGCTGTTACCCGGCGCGCGATGCGCGCCATCGCGAATCTCGCCTACGCTTGGCCCTCATTTTTGAAAACGGTTTCAAACCAGAAGGGAGCGTGATGGTGTCGAACAGGAATTCCGTGTCGTCGTTGCGTGCGGGCCTCGCCGCCGCGCTGCTGTCGGTGCTCGCGGCCGGCCCCGCGCTGGCCGACGTGCCGGCGCTGTCGGTCAGCGGCAACCAGCTGCAGGTGGGCGGCACGCCGGGCAGCCTGTCGGGCGTCAGCTACTACTGGAGCAACAACGGCTGGCCGGGCGCGAAGTACTACAACGCGAGCACCGTGGGCTGGCTCAAGTCGGACTGGAAGGCGAAGGTGGTGCGCGCCGCGATGGGTGTCGAGGACGCCGGGGGCTACCTGCAGGACCCGGCCTCGAACAAGGCGCGGCTGAAGGCGGTGGTCGATGCGGCGATCGCCAACGACCTGTACGTGATCATCGACTGGCACTCGCACTACGCCTGGCAGTACCAGGCGCAGGCGATCGAGTTCTTCCAGGAGATGGCGCGCACCTACGGCAAGAACAACCACGTCATCTACGAGATCTACAACGAGCCGAAGAACGACGCGAGCTGGAGCGGCAACGTGAAGCCGTATGCGCAGGCGGTGATCGGTGCGATCCGCGCGATCGACCCCGACAACCTGATCATCGTCGGCTCGCCGAACTGGTCGCAGGATGCCGACGTGGCGTCGCGCGACCCGATCACCGGCTACTCGAACATCGCCTACACGCTGCACTTCTACGCCGGCACGCACGGCCAGTGGCTGCGCGACAAGGCGACCACCGCGATGAACAACGGCCTCGCGCTGTTCGTCACCGAATGGGGCTCGGTGAATGCCGACGGCAACGGCGGTGTGGCCACCGCCGAGACCAATGCCTGGGTCGATTTCATGAAGGCGCGCAAGCTGAGCAATGCGAACTGGGCACTCGACGACGCACCCGAAGGCTCGGCCGCGCTGGTGGGCGGCGCGAGCGCCACCGGCGGCTGGCCCGAAGCGTCGCTGACCGCGTCGGGCAAGCTCGCGCGCAGCATCGTGCAGGGCTGGCCGGCGCCTGCGCCGACGACCTGCAGCAACACCGTGCTGCCGGCGACGCTGCAGGCGGAAAGCTTCTGCCAGATGTCGGGCGTGCAGGTCGAGGCCACCGCCGATGCGGGCGGCGGCAGCAACCTGGGCTACATCGACGCGGGCGACTGGATGACCTATGCGGTCGACGTGCCGGCCGACGGCAACTACCGCGTCTCGTACCGCGTGGCGAGTGCCGGCAGCGGCGCGAGCCTGCAGCTGGAGCAGGGCGGCGGCACGCCGGTGTTCGGCACGGTCAACATCGCCAGCACCGGCGGCTGGCAGAACTGGACGACGGTGTCGCACGTGGTCGCGCTGAAGGCCGGCAAGCAGGTGCTGGGCGTGTCGACCAAGACCGGCGGCTTCAACCTGAACTGGCTGCAGGTCGAGCGCGCCGACAGCGGCGGGACGGCGATCGCCACCGTGAAGGCGAGCACGTTCTCGCAGATGAGCGGCGTGCAGACCGAGGCCACCACCGACAGCGGCGGCGGGCAGTCGGTGGGCTACATCGATGCGGGCGACTGGCTGTCGTATGCCGGCACGCCGATCACGATCCCGAGCACCGGCACCTACACGATCGCGTTCCGCGTCGCGAGCCTGGACGGCGGCGGCTGGTTCTCGTTCGAGGAGGCGGGCGGCACGCCGGTGTATGCGACGGTGTCGGTACCGAGTACCGGCGGCTGGCAGAACTGGACCACGGTGAAGGCCACGCTGACGCTGACCGCGGGCACGCACAAGTTCGGTTTCAAGGCGCAGACGGGGGGCTGGAACCTCAACTGGTTCAGCGTGACACCGGGCGTGCAGTGAGCATGACCCGGTTGCGGCCGGGTTGCGGGAACCACCCGCTGCGCTGGGTTCAGGCGTCCGGGGGCCTGAAACGATCCGCATGGGCCGCGGACATCAAGGTCCGCAGCGTCGGCCACTTGCGTGTCCAGAACGGGCCGGCCGGGATCAGGCTCGGGTCGATCGCATCGGCCACGTGCCGCCCCCAGCGGGCCGCGACCTTGCGGCCGGCGTCGCTGAGCGCGAGGC
>NZ_JBFUFP010000085.1:0-10821 GCF_056403375.1 Rhizobacter sp. P2_H2 | reverse complement strand
GCACGACACCGAAGGCATAGGCTTCGATCGCATGCGTTGCGGTTGAAATGTCGAGACGCAGTTCGGCTGAAAACAGTTGGATGATCCCCATGCTGGCGAACTCCGATGTTCCGATGCAGAACGTTCCGAGCGCCAGCGTCAGCAGGGTCAGCGTCTTTCGGCTGAGCTGGCGCGCATCGTTGCAATGCGCCCTCGCAGACTTGCACTGCGGTTCGTAGGCTTCTTCAAGCATGACGGTTCTCCTGAGTCAGACGATTCCGGCATGGCGAGCGCCAGGGCCCAGGACGAACCACCAATGGGCCAGCACGCCAATGCCCCAGCTCACCAGCACGTACGCCACCCAATAGGGTGCGCCGGTCCAGAGGTTGATGCCGGCAAGCATGGCCATGCTCAGCACGAACACGATCGAGTGGATGCGAAAGCCACGCTTGCGCTCCGAGATGTCGAGCTTCTTCATGTTTTCCTCCTGTCTCCAGCATCGCCCCGGCGACGTGCCGGGGCGCCCGATTCATCGAACCGATGCCCGCGCCGCCTGGTCGATGGCCTCGGCCACCGCCTCGGGCTGCGAGATGTACGAGGCGTGGCTGGCCCGCACCTCCTTGATCGAGGCCTTCGCTCGGCCCGCCATCTGGCGCTGTGCGGGCGGCGGGATGATGCGGTCTTCGGTGCTCAGCACGTACCAGCTGCCGTGCGTCTTCCACGCGGGCTGCGACACCTTCGCCTCGAAGGCCGCCGCCGCCGGGGGGATCTGCGCCGCGGCCAGGAACGCGGCCTGTGCCGGTGGCAGGTCCTGCGCGAAGGCCTGCGGGAAGACGGCAGCGTCGAAGAACAGGTAGCCGTCGGCCGACGGCTGCACCGGAGGCGGGGCACCGCCTTCGAGCATCGACGCCACCGACTCGCCGGCATCGGGCACGAAGGCGGCCACGTAGACGAGCCCCGCCACGTTCGGGGCGTTGCCCGCCTCGGTGATCACCACGCCGCCGTAGGAATGGCCCACCAGCAGGGCCGGCCCGTTCTGCCGGGCCAGCACGCGCTGCACGGCGGCCACGTCCGCCGCCAGCGAGGTGAGCGGGTTCTGCACGATGCTGACGGCGTAGCCCCTGGCCCGCAGCAGATCGTGCACGCGGTGCCAGCCCGAGCCATCGGCCCAGGCGCCATGAACGAGAACGACGTTTTTCACTTTGGCTTTCTCCAGGGGTTGTTGAGCGCCGGCCGGCGCGCCTGCCAGCAGGGCCACGGCGAGCGGCACCACCAGGCGCAGCAGGTGGATGGGGTTCTTCACGACAAGCCTCCTTCAGCGGGTTGGAACAGTTGATGAAACCGGCGTCAGCGCGAGCCAGCCGATGGCCGGTGCGTGCAGGCTGTGGATGTACAGGCGCTGCGCGGTTTCGGTGGCGCCAGTCGTCTCCGGGTAGGCGCCGGTGGGGTCCTGCAGGTCTTCGACGACGCGGCCGTCTTCGTCGATCGCGAAGACATGACCGTAGGGTTTGCCGAGCGGCAGCCATGCGCGCGGCAGCCGCAGCAGCACCTTGCGCAGAAAGGGCCGCTCGGCGAGGCTGTCGGCGGCGGGATTGCGCGGCTTGAAGAGGCCGACCCAGATTCGGCCGTCGCGGCCGCGCATCAGGTTGTCGGGGTAACCGGGAAGGTTGTCGAGCAGCACGCGGGCCTGGGGCGTGGCACGCTGCACATCGATGCCGCGTGCCGCAGCGTCGAGTTTCCAGATCCGGTAGCGGCCGGTCTCGGCGACGAACAGCGTGCGCCCGTCAGCCGACAGCGCGATGCCGTTGGCGAACGAGAAACCCCGTGCCACCACACGCGTGCCGTGCGCCACCGGGTCGTAGGCCAGCACGCGGCCGGTGGCGGCCTGCTCGAGGATGTCGAGCACGCTGGCCTCGTAGGTGCCGCCCCAGTGCGAAGGTGCAAAGCGCGACGAGGCGTCGGTGAAGTACACCGTACCGTCCGGCGCGACGGCCACCGAGTTGGCATACCGGATCGGGTCGTCGGGGCCGACTCGGTCGGCCAGCAGTTCCACCCGACCATCGCGACCGATGGCCAGCAGCCCCTTCATCGCATCGGCGGCCAGCATGCGGCCCTGGGCATCGAAGTCGAAGCCCAACACCCGCCCGCCGGTGTCGGCCAACACCTCGCGCCGGCCGCCATCGGCATCCATGCGCAGCAGCGTTCCGCTGGTCATGGCAGCGTAGAGCTTGCCGTCCGGCCCGAGTGCGATGTGCTCGGGGCCGAAGTCGCTGCCGATGTCGATCCTGTGCAGCCCGGCCAGGCGTGTGTTGGGCGCGTGAGGCCCCTCGTAGCCGGGCGGCCGCGGTGCCGGCCAGGCCACCGGCTCGGCGGGCACCGGCCAGAGGCAGAGGTAGGCCGCGGCGCCGGCTGCTGCCAGCGCCACCGCAGCCGCGAGCGCCTTGCCAGTCGATCGACGCTTCATGGCCTGCCTCCTTGTTCGCGTTCGCCGATGAAGGAGCCGTGGAAGCCCAGCGGTATCGACGCCGGCACGTCCGCGCGGGCCAACAGCGTCATGTCGCGTGCATCCAGGATGGACAGCGCCGAGCCTGTCGTGCGCTGGCTGCACCCCACGGTGAGCAGCACGCCGTCGTCTTCGTCGACACCGCCCGGACGGGCGACGAAGACAGGCTCGCCGTAGATGCGCTCGCCGTCGCTGAAGGCACAGCTCTGGCCGCTGCGCACGTCCACCTTCACGATGGACGACGCGTAGCCGTCGTCGTCCCGTGGGCCGTCGGCCGCACCCCAGGTGTAGCGGTAGTCGCTTCCGCTGGACCGGCGGTAGTGGATGCAGGGGAACTCAAACGCCGCGTCGCCGAGCATCTGCACCTCGGCACGGGGCCTGCCCGGCCGCATCGTGATGCGCACCAGCTTCGGCCTGAGGTCGGGCAGTCGCTCGGCCATGCGAGCAACGCGCAGGTCTTCCATGATCGTCGCGTCCGGATAGGCCAGCGCGTCGAGCACCGTCTCGCCATCGCGCTCGAAGGCGTTGACGGTGTGGAACACGAACATCGCGTCGGCCTCATGCTCGGTCGTCGCCCCGCTCCCGCGATCCATCACGATCAGCCGCGTGCCGTCCTGCGGGCGCCACTCGAAGTGGTCGATGTAGCCAAGGTTGGACCACAGCATGTCCCGTGGCCGCACGGCAAACGGATGCGCCAGCAGCACCGCGCGCGTCGGCGTGAGCCCGAACGAATGTAGGTAGGGCACGCGGTCCGTGCGCCACGATCCGACAACCCGGCGCACGTGCGTGCGGTCGTCGTGCTCGTAGACCGAGACGACACCTCCGCCGGCACCGAAACTGGTCGCCAGGTTGACGACCTTCCGGCGCGCGAAGTCGCGATGCGGGTGGGCGCTCATCACGTTGCCGCCGAGTCCGTCAGGTCCATACGGCCGGACGCCGAGCGAGCGCAGCGACGCCGCATCGATGCGCAACTGCCGCGCCCCTTCGGTGAGGGCGACGACCTCGTCACCCATCTGCACGATGTTGACGTTGGTGTTGTCGGTGCTTCGTTGCACTGGCTGCAGCAGCCGCTGCCAGGCTGTGCGCTCCGTCGGCGTGCCGAACGAGGAGAGCTTCGCACGGCCGCCTGCGATCTCGCGAGCGGCCTCGCTGTCGAGCAAGCGCGACTGGAACCGCACCGTCGAAGCACCGATGCGGAAGGCGTAGATCTGGCCGAGGCCATCGAACCAGTGTTGCGCCTGCCATGAGCCCTGTGCGAACACGGCGGGGCAGGTGCGCAGCAGGTCGCCCTGCAGCCAGGACGGCACCGTGCCGGTGACGTCGGCGTCACACCGCTCCGCGACATCGGGCGAACGCCGGAACGGCGCGATCGATTCGAGCTCGCGGGAACGGCGTTGAGTCTGCTGCATGGCGTCTGCGCTCCGTGGGGCTCTCACGAGATGGGTGCGGCCACCGGGCCGCTGCCGTCGATGGCCAGTTCGGCACCGCTGATGCCACCGGCTTCGTCGGAGCACAGAAACAGGCACCCATGCGCGACCTGGATCGGCGCAACGCCGCACAGCGTGGGCGGCTGCACGAAGCCGGACAGCACCACGTTGATGCGGATGTTGTCGGTCATGCAGGCCAGGGCCGCGTTCCTGGTCATGCTGCGCACGGCACCGGTGGTGGCGTGGCACGCGTACGCCTCTCCCGCCGGCAGGTGGTTCAGTGCCGGCGCGATGTTGACGATGGCGCCAGCCTTCTGCCGCCGCATCACGCCCACGGCCTCGCGCATGCCGAGAAAGACGCCGGTCTGATTCAACGCGATGGACCACATCCATGAACTCGCGGAGAGTTCGTCGAGCCGTTCGTACGATGCAGCCGCGGCCGCGTTGACCAGCACGTCGAGTCGCCCGCTTCGCTCGATGACGCGGTCCACCGCGCTCTGCCATGCCAGCTCGCTGGTGACATCGAGTGCCAACGCGCAGACATCGGGCGAGCGGTCGTTCGAAGCCGCAGGGTCGCTCGCGAACACCGTCGCTCCCTCTTCGACGRAGAGCTTGGCCACCGCGAGCCCGATCCCCGCCTCCGCCCCTGTCACAAGGGCCACTTTGTCTTTGAGTCTCATCATGAGACACAGGCTAGTGGAAGGGTCCTCGTGCGTATTCGCAGATCTTGCGCATCCCTTTCCCGCGTTTGCGCTCCTGAAGTTCTGAAGCTCAATCCACCTCGAGGCGCTGGTCGCGGCACAGCGCGCGGTACTGGCCCGGCGTCACGCCGGCCGCCTTGCCGAAGACGCGCGTGAAGCTCGCCTGCGATGCGAAGCCCGTGTCCAGCGCAATCTGCGCCAGCGACGCACCGTCGGCGGCCAGCATCGCCTTGGCCGCTTCGATCCGGCGTTCGCTCACGTAGCGATGCGGCGGCACGCCCATCGCCTCGCGGAACAGGCGGGCGAAATGGAAGGGGCTGAGGCAGGCCTGGCTGGCCAGGCCGTCCAGCGACAGAGCGGTGGCCAGGTGGGCTTCGATGAACTCGAGCACGCGCTTCAACCGCCGGCGGTCGAGCGTTGGCGCCGTCGGCGGCACGCGCCAGCGGTCGACCGTGTAGTGCCCCATCAGGCGTGCTGCGACCGCGGTGCGAATGCCGTCGCAGAAGATGCGGTCATCGTGCCGGTTGCCRCTGCGCATGAACGCCTGCAGCGCGCCCCCGAGTTGTGCCATCACAGGGTCGGCGACCGCTGCCGCGTAGGCGAGACGGCATCGATCCGGATCGATGCCGTAGTCGGCCAGGGCACTTCGTTCCAGCAGGCTGGCCGGCATGAACAGATGCAGGCATTCGAGCGGCGCGTCGAGCTCCAGCTGCGTTTCATGCGTCCCCGCCGGCACCAGCCAGCTCGTGCCGGGCAGTGCCACGCGCTCCTGCCGCTGGCCATCGCCGGTGCGCCGCACCGTGCCCTGGCCGGACAGGATGATCACGAGCTCCGTGCAACTGGACGTGACGGGGTTGTAGGCACCGCCCGGCACCTGCCGGTGCTCCGCACGCAGCGTGTCCCACTCCGTGGTTCCGGCCAGCAGCTCGCTGCTGGCGTACTTCACATCACTTTGTGTCTGCAGCGGCATCGACGATCCTTCTGGCGGGGGGTGCCATGAGGATCGCTGGACCAGTCTTGCCGATCAAGTTAAGTGCGGTTAGGTCCTTGCGCTGCCGAAGTGCAGGCCGCCCCAACGCAGTGCGTGCCATGCATGCTGGCTTGCGGTTTTGCTTGCGGCTCTCTCAGGGCTTGTCGAGCCGTGCAAGAAGGTCGGTCGCCACCACGAGGTCGCGCGTCGCGAAGCCTTCGGTGAACTCACCGTGGATCGGCCGCAGCATCGCGCGAGCGTCTGCCGTCCGCGACTGCAGCAGCCAGAGCCTGGCCAGATCGTTGGCGGCCCGCAGCCGCCATGACAACGCGCCGATCTCGATGGCCATCGTCATCGACTCGGCGAGCACCGCCTCGGCCTCCGCCGCCCGGCCCGTGGCCGCGAGGATGGACGAGCGGATGCGCAGCAACTCCGGAATGCACCAACGCTCGTTCTGGGTGACGGCGCCATCGAGCGCGGCCCGCATCGCGGCTTGCGCCTCGCCGAGACGCCCGCTTCTGGYGAGGGCGTCGGCCAGGACGCCCAGATAGAAGGGCATCCGCGCCAGGTAGTTGATCGCGCGGAACTCCTCGATCCCCCGAGCGAGGTCGTCGATCCCCTGCGCGGGCACGACGGCCTGCCCGCAGGCGAGCGCTGCGCGATAGAAGACGACCACCGGGCGCCGGACACCGATGCCATGTCGAAGCACTTGCTCTTCGAGCAGCTCGACGTAGTAGCTGCATTCGTCGTGATGTCCCGAGAGAAAGAAGATCGGACACGCCCACGACAGGCAGTTGCTGACCGAGAACCAGTACCTGGTCCTGAGCGCGGCATCGACCGTGGCGGCCGCCGTGCGCGCAGCCGTCTCGGGCGAGCCCGTCAACCACTGCGCGTGCGACAGCACACTCCCGAGATCGACGTTCCGGTAGACCAGGAAGCGCACGAGTCGCGAGTCGTTGAAGTCGCGCGCATCGGGGTTGTAGAGCCGCTCGAGACGCTGCCTCGCGCTGTGCAGCTTGCCGACGAACAGTTCGCCTATGGCGAGATAGTTCTCCCGCTCTCGCGCCGCGGACGAGTCCTCGGCGGCGACAGCGGCGGCGATCGACGCGCAGCTCTCGAGCGTGCGGATCCCGTCGTCGTTCCGGCCCCCCATGATCTCGCAGGCACCGATGGTCCTCAGGCATCGGAGCCGGGCGTCGACGTTGCCGAGCCGGACCGCGATGTCCAGGGCCCGATGCATCGCGCTCATCACCTGGGGCGTGAGGCCGCGGGCAAAGAGGGTGTTGCCTGCCAGGGACATCTGGAGATGCATCTCGATCGCCGTCCCGGATTGCCCGGCTGCGTCGAGCTCCGCGACGGCCTCGCCGACGTGCCGGCGGCATTCCTCGGTCAGCGACAAGTGGTTCCAGAGGAGGACGCCTGCGGCGGTCAGGCGGATGCGCAGCGATCGCAGCGCCTCATCGCGCCCCGACCAGGCGAGCGCAGCGCGAAGGTCCTCGAGGTAGTGCCCGTAGGAGGCCTCCCACTCGTGCAGCTCGATGCGTTCCCAATCGGTAGCGGCCCGCTCGAGCACCGCGCACAGGTGTTCCGCATGGCGGCTGCGGACCGTGGCGTCCTCGGCACTCACCCGCAGGCGTTCGAGGCAGTAGGCGCGCGTGGTCTCGAGGAGGCGATAGGTCAACTGGTCATTTCTGGTGTCCATCACGAGCAGCGACTTCGAGGACAGCCGCGACAGCGCATCCATCACCTCCGCTGCGTTTGCGCCGGACACGGCGCTCGCTCCATCGGCGCTGAAGGTGCCGGCGAACACCGCGATGGCGCGCAGCAGGGCGGCCTCGTTTACCGACAGGAGCCCGTAACTCCAGTCGAGGGTCGCCAACAGGGATTGCTGCCTCAGCGGCGCGCCGGGTGGGCCGAGCCTGAGAAGCCGGAATCTGTCGTCGAGCATCTGCAGGATCTGCACGGGGGAGAAGGCAGCAGTCTGGGTCGCGGCCAGTTCGATCGCCAGTGCATTGCCATCGAGCCGCCGGCAGATTTCAGCGACCGCCGGGGCGTCGCCATCCGTCAATCGATAGCCCGAGCGCTCGGCAGCGCGTGCGGCGAACAGTTCGACGGCGGGAAACCTGCGGGCCTCGTCCGCTGCGGGATGCTCGCTCGGGTCGCATTCCAGCCCGCGCAGGCGATGCACTCGCTCGCCCCGGATCCGAAGGGGCTCACGGCTCGTCGCGAGGATGCGAACGCCATCGAGGTGAGCCGCCAGCCTCTCCACGGCAGCCGCCACCGCAGGCAGCAGGTGCTCGCAATTGTCGAACAGCAGGGTCTTCTGTTGCCGCCGCAAGGCATGCACGACGCTCGACAGCGGATCGCCACTCGTCACGCCGAGGCCGAGCGCCGACGCAATCGCCGCTGGCACGAACTGCGGGTCGCTGATCATCGCCAGGTCGATGAATGCGGCGCCATCGGCACGCTGCGTTGCCGCTGCATGAGCCGCCGCGACCGCGATGGTCGTCTTTCCGACGCCGCCGGCGCCGACGATCGACACGATCCGAGCCTCATCGAGGCCGCGCCGGACGCCTTCGATGGCCTGCGCCCTCCCGAAGATTCGTGCAGTTCCGGCGGRCAAGCTCCCGCTGCGTGCTGACGGCGATGCAGCGTGCGGTCCGAATCCCGGCAGCTCTACGGTCTGGACAGGTGCGATGAATCGATAGCCTCGCCCCGTGACCGTCGCGATGTACCTGGCAGCGCCTGCTTCGTCGCCCAGCACCCGTCGCAACGCCACCATGTTGACCTTGAGGTTCTCCTCCTCCACGACGGCGTCCGGCCAGGCTCGATCCATCAGATCGCGCTTGCTGACGACTTCGCCCGGCCGCTCGACCAGTGCAGTCAGGATGTCCAATGCACGGCTTCCGATGCGGACGGGAACGCCATCCCTCAACAGCAACTGGCGATCGGGACTCAGCACGAAGGGTTCGAACGCGAAATGGCGAGGTGCTTTCCGGGTGGAGTCGCTGGTCACGGCCAGCTCCCGTCATCGTGGCCCACTGTCAATCCTCCCGAGACTCCGTCGACGATCTCCGAAGCACTCACCCTGCTTTTGATCCGTTCTGATTCAGTTGCCGGCACCCGCACTGCGAGGATCGGCGCGGATTATCGGAGGTTTTGGCGCACTGTGGCGCAGACCAGAAAGGGCTTCTGGTGCCTCGGGTCGGGGTCGGAAGGCCGCAAAGATGTTTGCTTGTGGATGGTTTGGCGCAATTTCGGCGCACTCTCACACGTCTCAGCGAGAAATAAATCTCTCGTCGACCAGGCTCTGTTGAACGTCTGCTCTCGCGAGCAGCGAAGTAGAGCTATCGACCCGTTGCTGACCTTCGACGTCGCGCTCTCAAAGCCGCAAAGCCGCCATTCAGGGACCTGTGGCCTATCGAAGTAGGAACGCCTGCTTGTACATGAAGGAGGAAGCTGCTTGGGGCCAGCGCAAACCAGCCGCGAGAGCCGCAGCTTGATCCGAAGCCTGCCCGTCGAGCAAGACGTGACTCTGCGGCTGTGAGTTTGGCTGGACGACGACCACTACCTGTAGCGTGTGGAGTCGCCCGTCATGTCGCGGCAGCATAGGCGCAACTGCACGAAGGAGTCGGACCTGGAGTTCATCGGTGCCCGCCGTGATGCCTTGGGGCGGCTGGCCTCGGAACCCAGTTGTGCCTGGGTACACCGCGAAGTCTCCGAACTTGTACTGCTCGCGCTCAAGCGCGATGGCCTTCAGGAGTGCTTGACCAAAGCCGAGGTACCACTCTTGCACGGCTGTGTCGGCTGCTTCGACGATGGTAGAACCAATGCCGATTTGCGTGGACGCGAGATACGACTGGTTGGAGCCGTCGAACAATACGGCGAAGTTGGAACTCAGCACAAATTGTCCGGCGTGTCGGGTTGTGCTCTCCAGGACGGGATCAATGCGAACGATCTGTTTTCCGATCGAAATTTCACCATTGCGCACGGAGTATGCAGGGGACGCACCGGCGGAGGCTCCCGCTGAGGTGAGTAGCTTCTGCAGACTGCTGGCAAGAAGGTCTTCTTCGCTTGCAGCCAGGGCATGGAAATGAACCGTCGCCGCGACGGCAAGAACGGCGAGAAGGCGCGCAAGTCTTGGATTCATTGGGCGCTCCTTGCGCTCGATGGTTCGCATACCAAAGCATTCTGACAGCGACGCATAAGGCGAAGGCATCTGCACGCGCGCGCAGGCAGCAAGACGAGCCTGCCGTGTGCTTCAGCGAGCCAGACTGAAAGCCGTCGTTGGCGAATGACTGCAAGTGGCGGCGGGCATTCGACCACAGGGTGCGAGCGGCAGCAACCGATCAGTTGCTGCCGTTCGCCTTAGGTGCTCGAAGGCTTGCTCTGCAGTGGAAGCTGGACACGCTGTGCCAGTCACCAAGTTTCCGCTGCTGCGGTGCCTTGGTGATACCGCATTTGCCAGCGGTCCCCGATCCGAACCCAGAGTGATGAACGCAAGGTGTGGCGCGATAGCGAGCCGTCGGTTTGCCGGTGTGCCGCCCGATAGGTGAGAAGCGCAACTCCAGGCTGCAGCTCTGTTGCGACGTACTTGTAGGCGACAACCTCGGCAGGGGTTGCTTCGGCAAGGAGCTTCTCGACGATGGCATCACGGCTCCAGTACTGCCCGGACCGTCCGATCTCTTCGAAGTCAGCATGCAGCAATGCGTTTACCCGTGGCGCACTTCCTCGAACCTCGGGACGGTGCAAATCGGCTTCGAGCTCGGAAAGCGTGCTGACAAGCTCAATGTTCGACATGTCACCCCTGTTGCGACTACTTGTGAGCCCTGAAGATTACCGTCTTGAGAGACCGCTTCAGCCTGAAACGATCGGACGGGTCGCGCTGTCGGGAGACCGCTCATGGCCGGATGCGGGTGCAGGCGCGACCGGAACCCCCCGCCCATAATCTGCGCTCCACTGCGACGCTCACAGATCTCCACCCATGCGTGTCTACCTCGATGATGAACGGGCTACCCCCGATGGGTGGGTTCGTGTCTACTGGCCAGAAGAAGCGATAGCCCTGCTCGAGTCGGGCCAAGTCGAGGAGATCAGTCTAGACCACGACCTCGGGGACGACGAGCACGGAACCGGATACGACGTTGTCCTCTGGATTGAGGAGGCCGTGGCGCTTCGCGGATTCAAACCGCAGCGCATGTTCGTCCACTCCGCGAATTCATCCGCCAAGGAGAAGATATTGTC
>NZ_JBFUFP010000084.1:0-10936 GCF_056403375.1 Rhizobacter sp. P2_H2 | reverse complement strand
GCGCTGCCCTCGTGCACGATGCGGCCCTGGTGCATCACGTACGCGCGGTCCGACACCGCCAGCGCACTCTCGACGTTCTGCTCCACCAGCAGCACCGCCACCCCCTCCCGCTTCAGCCGCGTGACGGTCGCCATCACGTCCTGCACCACCTTCGGCGCGAGGCCCTGGCTCGGCTCGTCGAACAGCACCAGCCCCGGCGAGCCGATCAGCGCGCGCGAGATCGCCACCATCTGCATCTCGCCACCCGACAGGTTCTCGCACTCGCGGCCCATCAGGTACTCCATCGCCGAGAAGATCTCGAAGCACTCCTTCTCGCTCCACGCCCGGAAGCGCGTCTTCTTGCGCGCGATGGCGAGGTTGCGCGCCACCGTCAGCGTCGGGAAGATGCGCCGGTCGTCCGGTACCCAGCCGACGCCCATGCCGGCGATGCGGTGCGTCGGCACATGGGTGATGTCGGCGCCGTCGAAGCGCACGCTGCCGCGCTTCGGCGGCGTGAGCCCGAGGATCGAGCGCAGCGTCGTCGTCTTGCCGGCGCCGTTCGGCCCGAGCAGCGACACCACCTCGCCCGGCGCGATGCTCAGCGACACGCCGAACAGCGCCTGCGTCTCGGCGTAGAAGGTCTCGATGCCGTGGATCTCGAGGATCGCTGGCTGTTGCGTGGGTTGCGGTTTCAGGACGGCGCTCATGACAAGGTCCCCAGGTTCGAGCGTTGCACCCACGGGTTGTCGCGCAGCTGCGCCGGCGTGCCCTCGGCGATCACCTGGCCCCAATGGATCACGTTGATCTTGTCGGCCAGGCCGAACAGGAAGCGCATGTCGTGCTCGATGATCACGATCGTCAGCTCGCGCTTGAGCTGCGCGATGAGTTCGGCCACGCGCGCGGTGCCTTCGGCGCCCAGCCCGGCGGTCGGCTCGTCGAGGAACAGCAGCCGCGGGTCGGTCGCGAGCGCGACGCCGATCTCCAGCGCGCGCCGCTCGCCGTACGACAGCGCGCCGGCCATCGCCGAGGCCTTGGCCGCCAGCCCGACGCGGTCGAGCACCGCCATCGCCAGCGCACGGCCGCGGCTGAAGCGGCCGAGGTCGCGCCACATCGACAGGCCCTGCTCGCGCACCGCCGGCAGCGCGACCAGCACGTTGTCGAGCGTGGTCTCCTCGTCGAACAGGTTCATGATCTGGAACGAGCGCGACAGCCCGCGCCGCGCGATCTGCCGCGGCGACAGGCCGGTGATGTCCTCGCCGGCAAAGCGCACGCTGCCGCGGTCGGGCGTGTAGCGGCCGGTCAGCACGTTGAAGCAGGTCGTCTTGCCGGCACCGTTGGGACCCATGATCCCGGTGAGCTGCTTCTCCTCGAAGGCCAGCGTGATGCTTTCCAGCACCACCTGGTCGCCGAAGCGCTTGTGCAGTTGATGGGCTTCGAACAGGGCCACGGGTCAGGTCTCCTTCGGAGTGGCGAGCGTCGCGTTGGGCTGCGGCGGCGTGTGCTTGCGGGCCGCGCAGCGCGCGCGCCACGATTGCCACGCACCGGCCACGCCGTCCGGCTGGAACAGCACGACCAGGATGAACAGCAGCCCGTACCAGAGCAGCCAGGTCTCGGTGTAGGCGCCCAGCAGGTCTCTCGTCAGGATGAACACCAGCGCGCCGATCACCGGCCCCCAGAAGCTCACCAGGCCGCCGCCGATCAGCACCATCATCACGACGAAGCCGGAGTTGTGCAGGCTCATCACGTTCGGGTAGGCCGATTGCTGCGCCATCGCGAACAGCGCACCGGCCAGCCCGGCCACCGCCGTCGAGATGATGAAGGCCAGCCACTTGTAGAGCCACACCGGGTGGCCGACGAACGCGGCGCGCATCTCGTTCTGCTTGATCGCGCGCAGGATGCGGCCGAACGGCGAATGCACCAGCCGCCACAGCGCCGCCAGCACCAGCGCGAACACCACCAGCGCGAAGTAGAAGAAGGCCTCGTTGCTCTTCAGCGAGATGTCGACGAAACCGAGCGACAGGTCGGGCCGCCTGATGTTCAGCAGCCCGTCCTCGCCGCCCGTCACCGTGTGCCACTTGCCGGCGATGAACCAGGCCAGCTGCCCGAACGCGATCGTCAGCAGCGCGTAGTAGATGCCGCGCCGGTGCKAGATGAACGCGCCGACCAGGGCGCCCGCCAGTGCCGCGATGAGCACCGCGCCGAGCACGCCCAGCACCAGCCCGGCACCGCCGCGCAGCTGCAGCAGCCCGAACGCGTACGCGCCGATGCCGAAGTACGCGCCGTGCCCGAACGACGGCAGCCCGCCGTAGCCGAGCAGCAGGTTGTGGCCGAGCGCGAACAGCATCCAGATCATGATTTCCAGCGCCAGGTACTGGTAGAGCCCGACCTGGCTCAACCACAGCGGCGTGCTGGCGAGCACCGCCACCGTGATCAGGAGGGGTAGCGGGGCGAGCGGCGCGTGTCGTGTGGTGCTGAGCATGTTGGAACGCTGGGCAATGAACTGTGGACTCGCCGGAATATATGTTCTACAGTTTCCGAGCGCAAGAATGTTTGTTCCTATTGCGGGTCAGTGCTTCCCCCTAGACAGTTCAGCCTCATGAGTCCCATCTCCAGCTACGACGAATTGAAGGATGCGATCTCGCGCGCCTACCCGGAGCTTCCGGCGCAGCTGCAGCGCATCGCGCGCTTCGCGCTGGAGCGCCCGAACGAGCTCGCGCTCGGCACGGTGGCGGTGATCGCCGAGGCGGCGCAGGTGCAGCCGTCGTCGCTGATCCGCTTCGCCAACGCGCTGGGCTTCAACGGTTTCTCGCAGATGCAGCAGGTGTTCCGCGGCCACCTGGTCGAGCGCTCCGGCAGCTACCGCGAGCGCATCAACCAGCAGCGCCGCAGCGGCGACGGCGCGGCCAGCGGCGGCTTCCTGAACCAGTACGTGGCCGAGGCGATCGGCGAACTCGGCCACCTCGAAGACAGCGTGCGCGCGGCCGACGTGAAGGCCGCCGTGCAGCTGCTGTGCGCCGCGCGCCGCGTGCACGTGCTGGCGCAGCGGCGCGCGTTCCCGGTCGCCTGTTACCTCGCCTATGCGCTGAGCCAGCTGGAGCTCAAGGCCTACCTGCTCGAAGGCCTGGGCGGCATGCTGCGCGAATCGTTGCGCAACATCGCGCGCGACGAGGTGCTGGTGGTCACCAGCTTCCACAGCTACTCGCGCGACGTGATCGATGCCGCCGAGGCCGCGCAGCAGGCCGGCGTGCCGGTGATCGCGATCACCGACAGCGCGCTGTCGCCGCTGAAGCGTTCGGCGAGCGTCTGCTTCGAGCTCGGCCTCGCGTCCGACCAGGTGTTCCGCTCGCTCGTCGCGCCGCTGTGCCTGGCGCAGGCCATCGTCGTCACCACCGGGCACCGGCTCGCCGAATTGGCGGCCCGCCCCCGCACCCGACCCCGTCATTTGAATGGAGATGCTGCATGAGTGTCAGAGATTCCGCCCCGCCAACGGCCCGCGCGCTGGACCTGGTCTGCGTCGGGCGGGCCGCCGTCGACCTGTACGGCGAACAGCTCGGTGCGCGCCTGGAGGACGTGCAGACCTTCGCGAAGTACCTCGGCGGCTCGCCGGCCAACACCGCGGTGGGGGCGTCGCGGCTCGGGCTGCGCTGCGCGATGCTGAGCCGCGTCGGCGATGAGCACAACGGCCGCTTCGTGCGCGAGACGCTGGCCGCCGAGGGCGTCGACGTGTCGCAGCTGAAGACCGATCCGTCGCGGCTGACCGCGCTGGTCTTCCTCGGCCTGCGTGACCGCGACACCTTTCCGCTGGTGTTCTACCGCGACAACTGCGCCGACATGGGCCTGTGCGAGGACGATGTCGACCCGGCCGTGATCGCCGGCGCCCGCGCGCTGCTGATCTCGGGCACCCACCTGTCGCGCCCCGGCACGCGGGCCGCCTGCCTCGCGGCGATGCGTGCCGCGCGCGCGGCCGGCACGCGCGTCGTGCTCGACATCGACTACCGCCCGGTGCTGTGGGGCCTGACGGCGCCGGGCCTCGGCGAGCAGCGCTACATCGCGTCGGCCCACGTCAGCGCGCAGCTGCAGGAGATCCTGCCGCTGTGCGACCTGGTGGTCGGCACCGAGGAAGAGGTGCACATTGCCGGCGGCAGCGACGACAGCGCCACGGCGCTGCGCCGCATCCGCGCGCTGACGCCCGCGCTGATCGTGATGAAGCGCGGGCCGATGGGCTGCGTCGCCTACGACGGCGCGATTCCCGCGCGGCTCGACGACGGCGTCGCCGGCCCGGGCTTCCCGGTCGAGGTGTTCAACGTGCTGGGTGCCGGCGATGCCTTCATGGCCGGGCTGCTGCGCGGCTGGGTGCGCGACGAGCCGCTGCCGCAGGCGCTGCGCTATGCGAATGCCTGTGGCGCGATCGTCGTGTCTCGCCATGGCTGCGCGCCGGCCATGCCGAGCTGGGTCGAGCTGAGCCATTTCCTCGCGCACGGCTCGCGCCACCAGCGGCTGCGCGAGGACGCGAAGCTGGAGCAGCTGCACCGCGCGTCGACCCGCCACCGCCAATGGCCCGGCCTCGCGGTGCTGGCCTTCGACCACCGCTCGCAGTTCGAGGAGATCGCCGCCAAGCACGGCGCGCCGCGCGAGCGCATTCCGCAGTTCAAGGCGCTGGTCGCGCGCGCCGCGGCGCAGGGCCATGCGGCGGCACGCGCGGCGCACCCGCTGCGCCACCCGGGCCAGGCCTTCCCCGAGGCCGGCGTGATCCTCGATGGCCGCTTCGGCGAGCAGATCCTGCCGCCGCTGACCGGTGTCGGGCTGTGGGTCGCACGGCCGGTCGAACTGCCCGGCTCCCGGCCGCTGGATTTCGAGGACGGCTGCAACGTCGGCCTGGCGCTGCGCACCTGGCCGCAGGAGCACGTCGTCAAGTGCCTCGTGTACCACCACCCCGACGACGAGGCCGGGCTCGCGGCGCAGCAGGTCGCGAGCGTCGGCCTGCTGGCCCAGGCCTGCAACGCCACCGGCCACGAGCTGCTGCTGGAGGTGATCCCGCCGCGCGGCATGGCCACCGACGACGAGACGCTGGCGCGCGCGCTGCGCCAGTTCTATGCAGCCGGCATCCAACCCGACTGGTGGAAGCTGCCCCCGCCCGCCAGCGAGGCGGCGTGGCGCCACATCGAGGACGTGATCGCGTCGAACGACCCGCTGTGCCGCGGCGTGCTGCTGCTCGGCATGGAGGCGAGCGAGCAGGCGCTGCGCGAAGGCTTCCGCACGGCCGCCGCACGGCCGCTGTGCAAGGGCTTCGCGGTCGGCCGCTCGCTGTTCGCCGAAGCGGCGCACGGCTGGTTCGCCGGCACGCTGGACGATGCGGCCGTCATCGAGCAGGTGGCGGCGAGCTACCGGCGGCTGATCGAGTTCTGGACCGAGGCGCGGGCCGAAGCCGGCAGCGCAACGCTCGTCACGAATTTCTGAACATCGCACTGAACACCAACTCACCAGGAGAGAACGACATGACGACAGCAAGCAAGACCAAGGTGGGCTTCATCGGCCTCGGCATGATGGGCCACGGCATGGCGAAGAACCTGCTCGCCAAGGGCTTCGGCGTGAGCTTCGTGGTGCACCGCAACCGCGCCAACCTGCAGGACCTTCTCGATGCCGGCGCGACCGAGCAGCCGAGCCGTGCGGCGGTGGCGGAGACCAGCGACGTGGTCATCATCTGCGTCACCGGCTCGCCGCAGGTCGAGGAGATCGTCTACGGCAACCAGGGGCTGCTGGCCGCGGCCGGCAAGGGCCTGACGGTGATCGACACCTCGACCGCCGAGCCGGCCTCGACCGCGCGCATCCGCGCCGATTTCGCGGCCCGCGGCGTCGCCTTCATCGATGCGCCGCTCGCGCGCACGCCGAAGGAGGCCGAGGAGGGCCGGCTGAACACGATGGTCGGCGCCGAGCCGGCCGACTTCGAGCGCGTGCGGCCGGTGCTCGCGGCGTTCTGCGAGAACATCTTCCACGTCGGCCCGCCGGGGCACGGCCATGTGCTGAAGCTGATCAACAACATGCTCGCGATGACCACCGCGGCGGCCATCGCCGAGGCGGTGGCCACGGCCGCGAAGAGCGGGCTGTCGCTGCAGAAGCTGTTCGACGTGATCTCGGCCGGCGGCGTCAACTCCGGCATCTTCCAGATGATGCTGGGCAAGACGCTGCAGGGCGACCTGACCGGGCTGAAGTTCGCGATCGGCAATGCGCAGAAGGACCTGCGCTACTACACCCACCTGACCGAGATGCTGCCGACGACGAGCTTCGTCGCCGAGGCGGCGCACCAGAGCTTCGTGCAGGCCGGCAACCTGGGCCTGGGCGACAAGTTCATCGCGTCGCTGCTGGAGGCCCAGGAGAAGCTGAACAACGTGCAGATCATTCCGCGCTGATTTTTTCTGCGCCCGACAACCGGCGCGGACCCACCACAACAACCCTGGAGACAAGCATGGACAAGTCGACGAAAGAAGTTCAAGCGATCGATGCCGGCGCACCTGATGTCAGCGCACCTGACACCGGAAGGCGCAGCCTGCTGAAGGCGGGCGCCGTGGCGGCCGCCGCGCCGGCGGCCTTCTTCGGCCCGTGGGCGCACAACCGCGTCTGGGCCCAGGCGGCCACGGCCAAGCCGCTGGTCATCGGCCTGACGATGGACGCCTCCGGCCAGTACGGCGCGAGCGGCGGCGAGGAGCGGCTCGGCGCGATGATGGCGATCAAGGAGTTCAACGACAAGGGCGGCGTGCTCGGCCGGCGCATCGAGGCGCTGCACATGGACACCGAGACCACGCCGGCCTCGGGTTCGCGCATCGCGGAGCGCATGATCACGCGCAACGAGGTGGCCTTCCTGGTGGGCGCGCTGCACTCGGGCGTCGCGAACGCGATCTCGCAGGTCGCCCAGAAGTACGGCACGATCTTCCTGAACACCAACTCCAGCTCGCCGACCGAGGCCGGCAAGGACTGCCACCGCGTCAAGTTCGTCTGGGACGGCAACGGCACGAACTTCGCGCATGCGATCGTCAAGAACGCGATCAAGGTGAATGGCAAGAACTGGGTGCTGCTGACCAACGACTATGTGTGGGGCCGCACCACGTCGGCGGCGACGCGCGCGATCGTCGAGGCCAACGGCGGCAAGATCGTCGAGGAGCTGCTGGTGCCGCAGAACACCCGCGACTTCTCGTCGTACCTGCTGAAGCTGCAGCAGCTGAAGCCCAATGCGGTGGCGACCGCGATCGGCGGCGACGACATCAAGGCGCTGCGCCAGCAGGTCATCCAGCTCAACCTGCAGAAGAGCATGGCCTGGATCAACAACCAGCAGGACTGGCCGGACGTGTACGGGCTCGGTCCGGAATCGATCTTCGGCGTGTTCGGCACCACCTGGTACTACCGCCTCGACCTGCCGGGCGTGAAGGAGTTCGTCGCGGCCTACCAGAAGCAGTTCCCCGGCATGGCGATCAAGGTGCCGGGCAACGTCTATCACAACAGCTACATGGCCACGCGCGAACTGCTGCGCTGCGTGGAAGAGGCCGGCACCACCCAGAACATCGCGGTGATCAAGAAGCTGGAAGGCCGCAAGATGCCCGCGCGCGACCGGCTGCAGCACTTCGATGCGTGGATGGACCCAGTGACGCACCAGGTGCAGCAGACCATCTACATGGCGAGCTACAACGAGGCGCCGGCCGAGAAGGACGACATCTTCAAGATCCTGTCGAACGTGGATCCGAAGGAGGTCGTCGATGCCGATGCGCAGAAGACCYGCAAGCTCGAGAGCTACGACGCCACGCCCTCGTACCAGCAATGACGCACGCTCGCAGGCGCATGCTGCTCGGCGGGGCTGCGGCCGTCGCCGGCTTCAGTGGACCCTGGGCCCACCACCATGCGTGGGCCCAGGCGAAGCAGAGGAAGCCGCTGCTGATCGGCCTGGCCACCGACGACAGCGGGCAGTACGCCGCGAGCGGGCAGGACGAGCAGCTCGGCATGCGCATGGCGATCGCCGAGTTCAACGAGCGCGGCGGCGTGCTGGGCCGGCGCATCGAGACGGTGCACGAGAACACCGCCGGCGACCCGGTGGTCGCGGTCGCCGTGGCCGAGAAGATGATCCGCCAGCAGGAGGTGGCGTTCCTGATCGGCGGCGTGCATTCGGGCGTCGCGAGCGCGATGTCGCGCGTGGCGCAGAAGTACGGCTGCATCTACTTCAACAGCAACTCCAGCTCGCCGAGCGAGGCCGGTGCCGAATGCCACCGCGTCAAGTTCGTCTGGGACGCCAACGGCACCAACTTCTCGACCTCGGTGGTGAAGGGCGCGATGACCGGTTTCGGCCGCCAGTGGGCACTGGTGACCAGCGACTACCTGTGGGGCCACAACACCGCCAAGGGCATCCGCCGCATCGTCGAGGGCAACGGCGGGCAGGTCGTCGAGGAGCTGCTGGTGCCGCAGGGCACGCGCGATTTCGCGCCGGTGCTGGCCAGGCTGCGCCGGCTGAACCCCGGCGTGGTGGCCACCGCGGTGGGCGGCGACGACCAGAAGACGCTGCGCCAGCAGGTGCAGGAAGCCGGCATGGACCGCAGCGTCGGCTGGATCAACAACCAGCAGGACTGGCCGGACGTCTACGGCCTCGGCCGGCAGGCGCTGTTCGGCATCTTCGGCACCACCTGGTACTGGCGGCTCGGGCTGGCCGGCGTGCCGGAGTTCGTCGCGCGCTACCGGCAGGCCCATCCGGAATACCGGCTGAAGGTGCCCGGCAACGTGTTCTTCAACGGCTACATGGCCACGCGCGAGCTGCTGCGCGCGATCCAGCGCACCGGCACGACCAACAACCTGAAGCTGATCGCCGAGCTGGAGAACCTGCGCGTGCCGGCCGCCGAGCGCATGCAGCATTTCGACGCGTGGATGAACCCGCACACCCACCAGCTGCAGCAGACGGTGTACGTCGCCGCCTACAACTCGATGCCGACCCAGCCCGACGACCTGTTCCGCATCCTCGCGCGCATCCGGCCCGAAGAGGTGCAGGACGCCGAGAGCGCGCCCGCCTGCAAGCTCGAACCGCTGGCAGCAACGCCTTCGTACGAAACCTGAACCGCGAAAGACCATGGACACGCTGCTCTCACTCGTTCCCCACCTGGCCAACGGCATCACGCTGGGCCTGCTGTTCGCGCTGATCGCGCTCGGCTTCATGCTGATCGTCGGCGTGATGGAAACCATCAACCTGGCGCACGGCTCGCTGTTCGCGCTCGGCATGTACGTCGCGCTGTTCCTGCTGGCGCCCAGGCTCGGCTGGTTTCCCGAGGCGCAGGCGGCCTACATGGCGCTGCCGCTGGGCACGCGCTACGGCATCGCGCTGTTCGCGGCGCCCTTGGTGGTCGGGCTGGTCGGGCTGGTGCTCGAGGCCTGCCTGCGCCGCACCTACGGGCGCGACCCGCTGTACGGGCTGCTGCTCACCTTCGGCGCGGCGCTGCTGATCGAGGAGCTGATCCGCCTGGTGTGGGGCAGCAACGAGCAGCAGATGCCGCTGCCGCAGGCGATCTCGGGGGCGTTCCTGATGGGCGACCTGATCTATTCGCGCTACCGTGTGTTCGCGAGCGGCTTCGCGATCCTCGCGATCGCGGCGCTGTGGCTGTTCCTGGAGCGCACGCCGTACGGCGCGATCATCAAGGCCGGCGCGCACGACAGCGAGATGGTGCGTGCGCTCGGCATCAACCTGTCGCGGCTGCGCTCCGCGGTGTTCGCGCTCGGCGTGGCGCTGGCGGCGCTGGCCGGCGTCGTGATGGCGCCGATCTGGGGCATCCGGCCGCAGGTCGGCGTGGATGCGGTGGTGCCGGCCTTCCTGATCATCGTGCTCGGCGGCGTCGGCTCGCTGTGGGGCGCGGTGATCGCCGGGCTGCTGGTCGGGCTGGTCACCGGTCTCACGGGGGCGTATGCCTCCGAATGGTCGCTGATGTCGATGTACCTGCTGTTCATCGGCGTCGTCACGTTCCGCTCGCGCGGGCTGTTTGGAAAGAAGAGCGTGCTCGACACATGAAAGAACCCATGAAGGCAACTCTCGAAGGCAAGGTCGCGCTGGTCACCGGTGCCGGCGGCACGATGGGCCGCGCGGTGGTGGAGGCGCTGCGGCAGGACGGCTGCCGCGTCGCGATGGTCGACATCGCGCTCGGCTCGATGGATGCGCTGGTGGCGCGCCACGGCGAGCAGGTGCTGGCGGTGGCCTGCGACATCTCGCAGGCCGAGTCGGTGGCGGCGGCGCACCGGCAGGTGCGCGAGCGCTTCGGCGAGGTCGACATCCTGGTCAACAACGCCGGCGTGCTGTCGAACAACAAGATCGAGGCCACGTCGCTTGCCGAATGGCACCGCGTGCTCGGCGCCAACCTCGACGGCGCGATGCTGTGGTCGCAGGCGGTGGTGCCGGCGATGAAGGCGCGGCGCTGGGGCCGCATCATCAACACCAGCTCGCTGGCCGCGAAGACCGGCGGGCTGACGGCGGGTACCGCGTATTCGGTGTCGAAGGGCGCGATGAGTGCGCTGACCTTCTCGCTGGCGCGCGAGCTGGCGGCGCATGGCGTCACCGCGAACGCGATCGCGCCGGCCTACGTGCGCACGCCGATGGTGACCGAGCAGCTGAACGACGCGCAGCGGCAGGCGCTGCTGCAGCAGATCCCGGTCGGCCGCTTCTGCGAGCCGGAGGAGTTCGCGCATGCGGTGAGCTTTCTCGCGTCGCCGCTGTCGGGGTTCATCACCGGCGAGGTGCTCGATCAAAACGGCGGCCTGTTGATGGATTGACGCGATGACGACGACATCGAGCGGCGGGACGCTGGCCGACCTGTTCGGCCTGCAGGGGCGCGTGGCCTACGTGCCGGGTGGCTACGGGGGGATCGGGGAGGCGATCGCGCGCGCGCTGGTGGGGGCCGGCGCGCGCGTCGCGGTCTCGGGGCGCAGCGCGGACAAGGCCGAGAGC
>NZ_JBFUFP010000083.1:0-13141 GCF_056403375.1 Rhizobacter sp. P2_H2 | reverse complement strand
GCATGGGCCAGACCGCCAACCTCGCGGTGAACCCGGCGCTGCTCGCGAAGATGCCGTTCGATCCGCTGAAGGATTTCGCGCCGGTCGCGCTGGTGGCCTCGCTGCCGGTGGTGCTGGTGGTGCGCACCGAATCGCCGCACACGTCGCTGGCGTCGGTGGTCTCGGCCGCGAAGGCCAAGCCCGGCGTGCTGCTGCAGGCGCTGGCTTCGAACGGCACGGTCGGCCACCTTGCGGGCGAGATGTTCGGCCGGCTCGCCGGCGTCAGCTTCACCAACGTGCCGTACAAGGGCGCCGGCCCGGCGCTGACCGACCTGATCGGCGGCCAGACCGACTTCATGTTCGGCACGCCGCAGGCCGTCACCGCGCTGGTGCGCGGCGGCAAGCTGCGGGCGCTGGCCGTCACGTCGGCGCGCCGGCTGCCGGTGATGCCCGAGGTGCCGACCATCGCCGAATCGGGCTGGGCCGGCTTCGAGGCGACCGACTGGAAGGGCCTGGTCGCGCCCGCCGCGACGCCGCGCGACGTGGTGCGCAAGCTCAATGCAGCGGTCAACCGCGCGCTCGGCCGGGCCGACACGCTGGCGGCGCTGCTGGCCGACGGCAGCGCGCCGATGGGCGGCACGCCGGAGCAGTTCGCGCAGTTCCTGAAGGCAGAGCACACGCGCTGGGGCAAGGTCGTCCGCGACGCTGGCATCAAACCAGATTGATGACTTCGGCGCGCATAATCGCCGCCCATGGACCGGCTAAAGCAGATCGAATCGTTCGTATCGGTCGCTGCCAAGGGCAGTTTGACGGCCGCCGCCCATGCCGAGGGCGTCGCGCCGGCGGTCATCGGCCGGCGCATCGATGCGCTGGAAGAGCGGCTGGGCGTCAAGCTGCTGGTGCGCACGACGCGCCGCATCACGCTGACGCACGAGGGCAGCGCCTTCCTCGAAGACTGCCAGCGGCTGCTGGCCGACCTGGCGAATGCCGAATCGAGCGTCAGCGCCGGCGGCATCAAGGCGGCCGGCTACCTGCGCCTGACGGCACCGGCCGGCTTCGGCCGCCGCCACGTCGCGCCGCTGGTGCCGCGCTTCCTCGCGCTGCATCCCGAGGTCAGCGTCTCGCTGAACCTGAGCGACCGGCTGGTCGACATCGTCAACGAGGGCGTCGATTGCGCGGTGCGGGTCGGCGAGCTGCCCGACAGCAGCCTGGTCAGCGTGCGGCTGGCCGACAACCGCCGGCTGTGCGTCGCGACGCCGGACTACCTGAAGCGCGCCGGCA
Organism: Rhizobacter sp. P2_H2; assembly: GCF_056403375.1. NCBI lineage: Bacteria > Pseudomonadati > Pseudomonadota > Betaproteobacteria > Burkholderiales > Sphaerotilaceae > Rhizobacter > Rhizobacter sp. P2_H2. The sequence continues at coordinate 11,881 of NZ_JBFUFP010000083.1, read as the reverse complement.
CGCCGCGCACGCCGCAGGAGCTGTCGCACCATGAATGCCTGACGCTGAGCAGCGATGCGAGCCAGACGCGCGGCTGGGCCTTCACGATCGACGGCCAAGTGCAGCACCTGCGGCTGAACGGCCGGCTCGATTGCAGCGACGGCCAGGTCCTGCACGACTGGTGCCTGGCCGGGCTCGGCATTGCGTGGCGCTCGACCTGGGAGGTCGAGGGCGAGGTCGCGAGCGGCGCGCTGGTCAGCATGCTCGACGCCTACGCCGCGCCGCCGAACGGCATCTACGCCGTGTTCCCGCAGCGCAAGCACCTGCCGCTGCGGGTGCGGCTGTGGATCGATTTCCTGAAGCGGACCTACGGCGATGCCCGCTATTGGCAGGACACCGCAGGCCCGGCCTGACTCACTTCGCCGCCGAGGCGGCGGCGGCCGGGGCCGACGCGTCCTTCGTGCACTTCTTGACGAAGCTGTTCTTCGCCGCGCCCTTCAGCTTCTTGTCGGCGGCCTGCGTTTCGCACGCAGCGCCCGCGCCGCTGGCCTTGGCCTCGCGCTCGCATTTCTTCATGAAGCTGTTCTTGGCCGCGCCGGCCAGCTTCTTGTCGGTCGCCTTCGACTCGCAGGTTGCCGCATCGGCCGCGAACGCCACGTTGGACAGCGCGATCAGGCCCAGGGCCACCAGGGTGCTCAGTTTCTTCATGGGATTCCTCCGGGGTGCGGCGAACGGTGTGTCGCCGGCCCGGATTGAAGCACCGAGCCCGAATGTGATCAAGCGTGAGCTTGAGTCAACATGAATCTCTCTATGTCGCTTTATGTCACCGATACCGGTGTCACATGATGCGCCGCGGGTGGGCGAGCGCCTCGTGCGCCGCATGCAGCCGGCGCACCAGCACGCGGATGAACGCCTCGTCGAACAGGTGGCGGCAGCCCGGGCTGACCTGGGCCAGCGCCCACCGAGGTGCCGGCGCCGAGCTGCGCGACCTTCGTGCCTTCGCGGAAGACCTCGACCTCGCCCTGCGCAATGATGTGGAAGTTGCGCGTTTCCTCGCCGCGCCGGTACAGCGCATGGCCGAAGGTGTAGCGCTGCCACTTGGCGCGGTGCACCACCTCCCACAGCTCGACATCGCCGAAGTTGGAGAAGAAGTCGAGCGTGCGCAGCAGGTTGAAGCGCTCCGAATCGAGCACGCCCTGCAACTGGCCGCGCGGCACCTGGTGGTTGACGATCAGCCCGGACAGCGCCTGCGCGAACTCGTCCCAGCTCGCATAGCGGTCGTCGGCACGCTTGGCCAGCGCCCGCAGGATCACGGCATCGACGCCCTCGCCGACGCCCGAGCGCAGCTGGCTCGGCGGCATCGGCATCGCGTTGTAGACCTGGTTCATCATCGCCGACTGCGACGGCGCGTCGAAGGGCGGGCGCCCGGCGATCAGGTGGTACAGCACCGCGCCGAGCGAATACATGTCGGCCCGGCTGTCGAGCGAGGCGCCGTCGAGCTGCTCCGGCGCCATGTAGGCCAGCGAGCCGACGCGGTAGACCTGCGTTGTCTCGGCCGACATGTTCAGCACGCTGCCGAAGTCGGTCACCTTCACGTCGGTGATGCTGCCGTTGGTGATCACCGCCAGGATGTTGGCCGGCTTCACGTCGCGGTGCACCAGGCCCTGGCGGAACACGTAGCCGAGCGCCATCGCGCACTTGAAGCCGATTTCGACGATCAGCTCCAGCGGCAGCAGCTGGTCGGCCCGGCAATACTGGCGCAGCGTGTGGCCCGACACGTACTCCATCACCAGGTAGGACTCGTTCGGGTCGGCCACCGCGTCGAAGATCTGCACCACGTTCGGGTGCTGCAGCCGGCCGACCAGGGCGGCCTCGGCCGCGAAGAAGCGCTCGAAGAAACGGCCGTCGGTCGGATCGTTGACCGCACCCAGGCGCACCCGCTTGATCGCGACGTCGCGCTGGTGGAACTCGTCACGCGCGAGGAACACCTCGCTGGTGGCGCCCTCGCCGAGCCGGCGCAGCACCGGGTATTTGCCGACCTGGGCCGGCAACGGCAAGCCGGAGACGGTGGCGGGTTCGGACGTGGCGAGCGGAAGACTCATGGGTGATGCGTTGTCGGCACGGTAATGCCGAAGGGCCCGAGGACCGAGAGTGGCATCTTGGCACCGCCGCCACACCTCAGTGTGCCAAATTGAACACCAAAGTGGGTGTAAATCCGAACTTGCGGGATGGGTCGCCCCCCGCCGGGTTTCCCCGAGGACACCGGCGAGGCCCACTTAGAATCGCCGCCATGATCCAAGCCAAACAGGAACTGCTGCAGGCGCTGGCCGCGGCGGTTGCCGATGTCCACCCCGGCAGCAGCGTGCCGATCGCCTTCGAATTGCCCAAGCAGGCCTCGCACGGCGACTTCGCGGTGACGCTCGCGATGCAGCTGGCCAAGCCGCTGAAGAAGAACCCCCGCGAACTGGCCCAGGCCCTGGTCGACGCACTGAACCGGYAGCCCGCGGTGCAGCGCCACGTCGAGGCGCTCGAGATCGCCGGCCCCGGCTTCATCAACCTGCGGCTCAAGGCCGCTGCCAAGCAGTCGGTGATCGGCGAGATCCTGGCGGCCGGCCCGGCCTTCGGCAACCAGCCGCCGGTCGACCGGCGCGTGATGGTGGAGTTCGTCTCGGCCAACCCGACCGGCCCGCTGCACGTCGGGCACGGCCGCCAGGCCGCGCTGGGCGACGCGATCTGCAGCCTGCTCGCCACGCAGGGCTGGCAGGTCACGCGCGAGTTCTATTACAACGACGCCGGCGTGCAGATCGCGACGCTGGCGAGCACCACGCAGGCTCGCATCAAGGGCCTGAAGCCCGGCGACGCGGGTTGGCCCGAGCCGGCCTACAACGGTGAGTACATCGCCGACATCGCGGCCGATTTCCTCGCGAAGAAGACCGTCAGGTCGGACGACCGCGAGTTCACCGCGTCGGGCGACCCCGACGACCTCGACAGCATCCGCCAGTTCGCGGTGGCCTACCTGCGGCACGAACAAGACCTGGACCTGCAGGCCTTCGGCGTGCGCTTCGACAACTACTTCCTCGAATCCAGCCTGTACAGCAGCGGGCGCGTGGAACAGACCGTCTCCAAGCTGAAGGCGGCCGGCAAGACCTTCGAGGAAGGCGGCGCACTGTGGCTGCGCAGCACCGACTACGGTGACGACAAGGACCGCGTGATGCGCAAGTCCGACGGCACCTACACCTACTTCGTGCCCGACGTGGCGTACCACATCAACAAGTGGGAGCGCGGTTTCACCAAGGTGGTCAACATCCAGGGCACCGACCACCACGGCACCATCGCGCGCGTGCGTGCCGGGCTGCAGGGCGTGGGCGAGAACATCCCCGCCGGCTACCCCGACTACGTGCTGAACAAGATGGTCACCGTGATGCGCGGCGGCGAGGAGGTGAAGATCTCCAAGCGCGCCGGCGGCTACGTGACGCTGCGCGACCTGATCGACTGGACCAGCCGCGACGCGGTGCGCTTCTTCATGATCAGCCGCAAGGCCGACACCGAGTTCACCTTCGACGTCGACCTGGCCCTGAAGCAGAACGACGAGAACCCGGTGTTCTACGTGCAGTACGCCCATGCGCGCATCAGCAAGGTGCTGCGCGACTGGGTGGCCGAGCACGGCGGCGACCTCGAGGCACTGAAAGGTGCCGACCTGTCGCTGCTGGCCGCGCCGACCGAGGCGGCCCTGCTGCTGAAGCTGGCCGAGTACCCCGACATGCTGACCCACGCGGCCGCCGACCTGGCGCCGCACGACGTCACCTTCTACCTGCGCGACGTCGCCAGCGCCTTCCACAGCTATTACGCGGCCGAGCGCTTCCTGCTGGCCGACAACGCCAACCTGACGCGCGCCCGCCTCGCGCTGCTGGCCGCCACTGCCCAGGTGCTGCGCAATGCGCTGCAGGTGCTGGGCGTGGCCGCCCCCGACCGGATGTGATGGAGAACGCATGAAAAGCCAACGTGGCGGTTTTGTAATGGGCCTGATCATCGGCCTGCTGATCGGCCTGGCGCTCGCGCTGGGCGTCGCGCTGTACATCGCGAAGGTGCCGGTGCCCTTCATCAACAAGGTGCCGCAGCGCACCGCCGAGCAGGACGCGGCCGAAACCGAGAAAAACAAGAACTGGGACCCGAACGGCTCGCTGTCGGGCAAGACGCCGGTGCGGCAGGGCAGCCAGGCCGCCAGCGGCGTCGTCGGTGCACCCGTGCCGGCGTTCCCGCCGTCCGTCCCCTCGGGCACGCCGCCGGTCGGGGCGGCCCCGGCCGCCAGCAGCCCGCGCCGTGACCCGGCCGCCATCCTCGAGGGCCGCAGCCCGGCGACGGCGGCGGCCACCGCGCCGGCCAGCCCGCCCGCACCGGTGATCACGTCCACCAAACCCGGCTCCGATGCGTTGAGCTACTTCGTCCAGGCAGGCGCTTTCGGGCGCGTCGAGGATGCCGAGCAGCAACGGGCCAAGCTGGCGATGATGGGCCTGCAGGCCAAGATCACCGAGCGCGAGCAGTCCGGGCGCACGATGTTCCGGGTGCGCCTCGGCCCGTACGACAAGAAGGAAGACGCCGACCTGGCGAAGGAAAAGCTGGATGGCGTGGGGGTGGAATCGGCGCTGGTCCGCGTGCAGAAGTAAGCCGGGATCGAAAGAGCAGCCCTGAACTTTTCCATCCGACACCGACTCCACCGCTCGTCGTTGATCCCTACCACTTTGGAACTGAACATGAACCGTCGCGATTTCTCGGCACAGCTGGTCGGAGCCAGCCTGGGCGGTGCCGGCCTGGGCACCATCGGCCTCACCGCCAGCACCGGCGCCCTCGCGCAAGGCGCCCCGGTCGAGGGCACCAACTACATCAAGTTCGCGCAGCCGGTGTCGCCTGCCACGCCGGGCAAGATCGAGGTGGTGGAGTTCTTCTGGTACGGCTGCCCGCACTGCAACGCCTTCGAGCCGGCGCTCGACGCCTGGCAGAAGAAGCTGCCGGCCGACGTGGTGTTCCGCCGCGTGCCGGTCGCGTTCCGCGACGAGCCGTTCGTCGCGCACCAGAAGATCTTCTATGCGCTCGAGACGCTGGGCAAGGTCGATGCGATGCACCGCAAGGTCTTCTACGCGATCCACAGCGAGCACGCCCGCCTGGACAAGCCCGACGAGATCGCCGCCTTCATGGCCAAGAACGGCGTCGACAGCGCCAAGTTCCTGGAGGCCTACAACTCGTTCTCGACGCAGACCAAGACCAAGCAGGCCGCCAAGCTGGCCGAGGCCTACAAGCTCGATGGCGTGCCGGCGCTGGGCATCAACGGCCGCTACTTCACCTCGGGGTCGCTGGCCGGCACCAACGAGCGCATGCTGCAGGTCACCGACTTCCTGATCCAGAAATCCCGCACCGGCGCTTGATGACCCCAAGTCGGTGCAACGCCGACTTCATCTGGTAACCCCGACGGCATGAAACTGTGGCTAGAATGGCCTGCAAGTTTCATGCCGCAATGACCCCACTTACCTACACCTCCCTTTTCTCCCGGCGTCGGCTGGCGCTTGTCGCCGCCGCCTGTGCGCTTGCCACGGCGTTGCCGGCCCAGGCCGAACGGGCCGACCGGCTGAAGAAGATGGAGGTCGAATCCGACCAGCCGGGCAAGGTCGACCTGATCAACCAGCTGGTCGTGTTCAACGGCAACGTCGTCGTCAGCAAGGGGACGATGCTGATCAAGGCGGGGCGCATCGAGGTTCGCGAGGGGCCGGACGGTTACCAGTCCGCCATCGCCGTCGGCACGCCGACCCAGCCGGCCAGCTTCCGGCAGAAACGCGAAGGCGTGAATGAATTCGTCGAAGGCGAGGCCGAGCGCCTCGAGTACGACAGCAAGCTCGACACCATCCGCTTCGTCAACAAGGCCTCGGTGCGCCGGCTGCGCGGCACCGCGGTGGCCGACGAAGTGACCGGCGCGCTGATCACCTACGACGGCACGGCCGAGCTCTTCACCGTCGCCGGCGGCAGCGCCGCGGTGACCCCGAGCAACCCGACCGGCCGCGTGCGCTACGTGTTCACGCCGAAGGAAGGCACGCCGGCCGCCGCTGAAGCGGCCTCGCAGGCAGCCTCGGGAGCACGCCGTTGAGCGCCGTCCCCGCCAGCACCGCCGCGGCCGACACCAGCCGGCTGGAGGCCATCGGCCTGCAGAAGACCTATGGCGCGCGCAAGGTGGTCAAGGACGTGCGCCTGTCGGTGCGCAGCGGCGAGGTCGTCGGGCTGCTCGGCCCGAACGGCGCCGGCAAGACCACCAGCTTCTACATGATCGTCGGCCTGGTGCGCGCCGATGACGGCCAGATCCTGATCGACGGCCAGCGCGTCGAGCGCCTGCCGATCCACCAGCGTTCGCGCCTGGGCCTGAGCTACCTGCCGCAGGAAGCCTCGATCTTCCGCAAGCTGACCGTCGAGGAGAACATCCGCGCCGTGCTCGAGCTGCAGCGCGGCCCCGACGGCAAGGAGCTGCCGAAGGCCACCGTCGACAAGCTGCTCGGCGACCTGCTGAACGACCTGAGCATCGAGAAGCTGCGCGACAGCCCGGCACCGGCGCTGTCGGGCGGCGAGCGCCGCCGCGTCGAGATCGCCCGGGCACTGGCCACGCAGCCGCGCTTCATCCTGCTGGACGAGCCGTTCGCCGGCGTCGACCCGATCGCGGTGATCGAGATCCAGCGCATCATCGGGTTCCTGAAGAGCCGTGGCATCGGGGTGCTGATCACCGACCACAACGTGCGCGAGACGCTGGGCATCTGCGACCGCGCGTACATCATCAGCGAGGGGCGTGTGCTCACCGAGGGCACGCCGGCCGAGATCGTCGACAACGCCGATGTGCGAAAGGTCTACCTCGGCGAACACTTCCGCATGTGAGGGCTGACACATGAAGCCCTCCCTTCAGGTCCGCCTGTCGCAGCATCTGGCCTTGACGCCGCAGTTGCAGCAGTCCATCCGGCTGCTGCAGCTCTCCACGCTCGAACTCCACCAGGAAGTCGAGCAGATGCTGGAGCAGAACCCCTTCCTCGAGGCCGAGCTGGAGGAGGCGGCCCCGTCCGAGCCCCTGACCGAACGGCTGACGACCTCGGAGCGCAATGCCGAGCGCGAGGCCGACAGCAGCACCGCGAGCGAGTCGTCCGCCGAGACCGCGCCCGATGAGTCCGCCGGCGTCGACAGCGCCGAGTTCGGCGCGACCGAGCGCGAGGACTGGGAGAACGGCACCGAGCGCGACGATTTCGACGGCATCCGCGAGACGCCCAGCGCGGCCGGCAGCGGCAGCAACCCCGACGACGACTTCGACGGCCAGGACCGCAACCCGCAGGCCCCCAGCCTGCAGGATCACCTGCGCGAGCAGCTGCTCGGCATGCGCGTCAGTGCCGAAGATGCGATCGCGATCACCGTGCTGATCGAATCGCTCGACGACGACGGCTACCTGGCCGACCCGCTCGAGGAGATCGCCGCCGAGCTGGCAGGCGACCCCGAGCAGCAGGAGGAGATCCTCGAGCGCCTGCAGTGCGCGCTGAAGTGGCTGCAGAACATGGAGCCGCTCGGCGTCGGCGCCCGCAACCTCGGCGAATGCCTGACGCTGCAGCTGCGCGCGCAGGAGCGCTGCGAGGCGCAGATGATCGCGATCATCATCTGCAAGCAGCACCTGGACCTGCTGGCCCGGCGCGACATGAAGAAGCTGATGGCCGCGACCGGCGCCGACGAGGAGCTGATCAAGGAAGCGCAGACGCTGATCGTCGCGCTGGAGCCGAAGCCGGGCCGCCCGTTCGCGCGTGCCGAGGCCAACATCATCGTGCCCGACGTGATCGTGCAGAAGTCCGGCCGCAACTGGAAGGTCGTGCTGAACCCCGACGTGATGCCCAAGCTGCGCATCAACGACCTCTACGCGCAGGCGATCCGCCAGGGCCGCGGCTCGGGCGGGGCCGGCGGCAGCGCGCTGAGCTCGCGGCTGCAGGAGGCGCGCTGGTTCATGAAGAACATCCAGCAGCGCTTCGACACCATCCAGCGCGTCTCGCAGGCGATCGTCGAGCGGCAGAAGAGCTTCTTCACGCACGGCGAGATCGCGATGAAGCCGCTGGTGCTGCGCGAGATCGCCGACGAGCTCGGCCTGCACGAATCGACCATCTCGCGCGTGACGACGGCCAAGTACATGGCCACGATGTTCGGCACCTTCGAGCTGAAGTACTTCTTCGGCTCGTCGCTGAACACCGAGGCCGGCGGCAATGCGTCGAGCACCGCGGTGCGCGCGCTGATCAAGCAGCTGGTCAGCGCCGAGGACGCGGCCAAGCCGCTGTCGGACAGCCAGCTCAGCCACATGCTGGAGGAGCAGGGCATCCAGGTCGCGCGCCGCACCGTCGCGAAGTACCGCGAAGCGCTGAAGATCGCGCCCGCGAACCTCCGCAAATCCCTCTGAACTGAATCCCGATGTGCGCCCTCCCCCTGTTCCTGCCCTGTGCCGCGGGCGTTGAAGCGCTCCTCGAAGAAGAGGTGCTGCGCATCCTGCCGACCGCGCAGGTGCACGCCGGCCGCGGCGGYGTCGCGCTCGACGGCGACCCGCAGGACGTGATGACGCTGAACCTCGAATGCCGGCTCGCGCAGCGCGTGCTGGCCGAGGTGGCCGAGGGGCCGTACCGCGACGAGCACGACCTGTACGAGCTCGCGCGCGGCGTCGACTGGCAGCAGTGGATCACGCCCGAACACACGCTGCGCGTCGACACCACCGCGCACCGCAGCCCGCTGCGCAGCCTGAACTTCGCCGCGCTGCGCATCAAGGATGCGGTGTGCGACCAGTTGCGCGAAGCCACCGGCACGCGCCCGAGCGTCGACACCCGCCACCCCGACCTGCCGCTGCTGCTGCACGTCGCCGAGGAGCGGGCCTCGCTGTATGTCGACACCTCGGGCGAGCCGCTGTTCAAGCGCGGCTGGCGCGAGGACAAGGGCGACGCGCCGCTGAAGGAGACGCTGGCCGCCGCGATGCTGGCCGCCGCCGGCTGGCGCGGCACGCCCGAGGCCGGCGGCGCGCTGCACGACCCGTGCTGCGGCTCCGGCACGATCGCGATCGAGGCCGCGCAGATCGCCTGCGGCATCGCGCCCGGGCTGAAGCGCCGCTTCGCGTTCGAGCGGCTGTTGCCGTTCGCCGATGCCGAGATGCGCGCGCAATGGCAGCGCCTGAAGAGCCATGCGCAGTCGCGCATCCACGCGAGCGCGGTGACGATCCACGCGAGCGACGTGTCGTTCCGGATGGTCGATTTCGCGCGCCGCAATGCGCAGCGCGCCGGCGTCGAGCAGGCGATCCAGTTCAACGGCGGCGATGCGCTGGAGCGCCCGGCGCCCACGTTGCCGGCCACGCTGCCCGGCACGCTGATGATCAACCCGCCATACGGCGAGCGCATCGAGGTCGCGGGCAAGGCGCGCGCGCCGGCGCACGATGAAGACGACAACAAGGCCCTGGTCGCCGACTTCTTCCCGCGCCTGTCGGCGCACTGGAAGCGCGCCTACACCCAGCACCCCGCCGGCTGGACCGCCTGGGTGCTGAGCCCGGACATGAAGCTGCCGGGCTCGATGCGGCTGAAGGAGTCGAAGCGCGTGCCGATGTGGAACGGGCCGATCGAGTGCCGCTTGTTCCGCTTCGACCTGGTGGCCGGTTCGGCGCGCTGACCCATGACAACCCCTCGCCCGGCGGGTACGCCGGTCGATCCCCCGAGGGGATGCGGGCCGGCTTGGGGCGGCCCGGCGCTCGGCCCGCCCCCGTCAGCGTCGCAGCAAGCTCCCGATCAGGCTGCCGATATCGCCCATCCCGCCGGCCGCACCGCTGGCCGGCAACTCCCCGTTCGGCGTCAGGTGGTCGACCACCTGCGGCAGCACCTGCGACAACTGATCGGCCGCCTCGCCGTGCGACAGCCCGAGCTGCTCGGCGATCTGCGCCAGCTGGCCTGAACCGAGCACGCTCTGCAGCTGCTCGGCCGAGATCGGCAGGTTCTGCCCGGTCGACACCCACGAGCCGATCACCGAGCCGAGCCCGCCCTGCTCGAAGCGGGCGATCAGGTCGTTGAGACCGCCACCCGAGCCGTTCGCGTTCAACATCGACACCACGGCGGTGATCAGCGCGGCGTGGTTGCCGCCGCCCTGGCCCGTCGGGTCGTTCTGGCCGGCCACCATGCCGATCACGGAATCCAGCAGTCCCATGAGGTGCTCCTTGGAGTGGGGAGACCGATTGTGGGCGCCGCCCGTGTCGACCACAAGACCGCTCGGGGCTCAGGCGCCCGACGACAGCCCGAGGTACGCGAGCACCGCGAGCGGTGCCGTGTCGGCCCGCAGCACGCGCGGGCCGAGGCTGGCCGGCGCGAAGCCGCTGGCCGCGGCCGCCGCCTCTTCGGCCTCGCTGAGCCCGCCTTCGGGGCCGCTGAGGAAGGTCAGCGCACCACCGGCCTCGGCCTGCAGCGGCTCGGGCGTGCGCAGGCTCAGCACGAAGCGGCGGCCGGCGGCCGGCGGCTGGCCGCGCAGCCAGTCGGCGAGGCTGCGCACCGGCGCGATCAGCGGTACGCGGGTGCGCCCGCACTGCTCGGCGGCCGCGGCCGCGACGCCCTGCCAATGCGCCTGCTTCCTGTCGGCGCGCTCGCCGCTCAGGCGCAGCACCGAGCGCTCGGTCATCAGCGGCTGGATCACTGCGACGCCGAGCTCGGTCGCCTTCTCGACCAGCGCATCCATGCGCTCGTTGGCCGGCATGCCGAGCGCGAGCGTCACATGGATCGGCAGCTCGCGGTCGACCGGGATGTGCGCATTCAGGCGCACGGCCACGTCGCCGCGGCCCATCCGGACGACCTCGGCCTGCCACTCGCCGCCCTCGCCGTTGAACAGCGTCAGCGGATCGCCGGGCTGCAGGCGCAGCACCTGCACGTGGCGCGCGGCACCGGGAGGAAGGCTCAGTTCGACGCCGGCCAGCATCGGCTCGGCCACATGGAAACGGGGAGGCATGACCGAAGTGTGCCAGCCCTTCCGGTCAGCCCGTTCGCCTCAGCCGTCCTGCTCGTCGAGACCGCGCCAGCGCCGGCGCCATGCACGCCAGCGCGTCTTCAGCCGCCGCGCGCCGCGCCACGCGGCCGAGCGGCGCAGCGCCTCCATCACGCGCAGCTTGGTCGCGCGCCACCACGTCAGCGCCCGCGCGAACCACGCGAAATGCATCAGCTGCGACTCGGTCAGGATGAACAGGCGCCCGACGATCGCGGTGCCGAGCAGCTTGGCGACGACGATCACCGTGATGCCGAGCAGCGCATGGCCGCGGCTGAGGATCCACAACGCGAGCAGCTTGATCGGGAACAGCGCGACCGCCGGCGCCAGGAACAGCAGCAGCGCAATGCGCGGCGGCGCGGCGCGCACCAGCGCCTCGAAGCGCGCCAGCGGCGGCCACTTCGCGAGCCGCGCGACGAAGGCCGTCAGCGGCCGCCAGCCCCACTCCTCGATGAACAGCACGAGCGCCGCCAGCACCAGCAGCAGCGCGCGCAACAGCCGCCAGGGCAGCCGCAGCAGCCTGCGCCACAGCGGGCGCGCCGGGGGCGCGGGGGTTGGGGCCAGCTCAGCCGCCGTACAGAGCGCGACGCGCCTTGTGCGCCGCGGGCTCGCCCTTGCGCGAGCGGATCTGCTCGATCGTGCGGTCGGCCACGTCGCGCAGTTCCTCGATGGTGCTGGCCTTCTCGACCGCGAGCGTCAGCGTGAAGCCGCGCAGGCCGAGTTCGCTGGAGATCATCTGCGTCAGCGTGGACGTGAACTTCGCGTAGTCGAGCTCGCCCGGGTCGACCGGCGTGCCGACACCGCCGGAGGCGGCAGCGGGCGCACTGGCCGGCGCCGCAGCCGGCGGGGTGTTCAGGCG